>JAIDPP010000064.1:0-3086 GCA_029062725.1 Muribaculaceae bacterium
CAGTCTTTGTGGTACTTCTTCTGAAGATAATCGCCATGTGCAGCGATAATTTCAGTTTCTGGGTTACCAAATCGGTCTATTTCTATCTATCCTTGGCTTCGATGGTATTGGGAGTGCAGTTTTTCTGCACCGGACTCATAGGCGAACTTATCACCCGCAATTCTGCCGAGCGCAACAATTATCTGATATCCGAGGAGTTCTGAAAATGTTAAAGTCAAAGAATATACTTCCGGTTATATGGGGTGCCATTTTGATGTCATGCCTATGGGGTTGTTCCACCGAGGAATGTTACGATAACCGCAACGCGCTTCCATACGCGGGATTTTACGGTGTGCTTGAAGGGAAAATGACCGAGATACAGATAGATTCCGTTGCAGTCTATGGATTAGGAGTGCCGGGCGATTCCCTTCTTCATAAGGGGAGCTCGCGTATTTCCGACCTATATCTGCCGTTCCGGATTGACAACGACACGACAGCATATATCTTCCGTCTTATTAATGCCTCATTGGGTGACTATGTGGTGGCGGATACGGTGCGGTTTATCTACTCCCGAGAGGCGCGTTTCGTCTCGGCGGCTTGTGGAGCGAGTTATGTATTTGATATGGAGAGCATAACAAGTTCGGGGGTTCTGATAGATTCCGTAGTTTGTCTTGGCAACCGAATCACCAACGCCAATTCCGAAAACCTTAAGATATATTTCAATACAGGAGAAGAACTTGAAGATGAATAGAATTATCAAAAGGTTGGCGGGTGTCGCTGCAGTTATGTCCCTCCCGGTGACAATGCTTATATGGCCGTTGGGGATGGAGGGGAGATCTTACCAGTCGGATAAGGTCCTTAGCGCAGACTTGACGAAGGTAGAGGCACCAGATTCCCTTGTAATGATGGAAGAAGATTCTGTGGGGTCTATGGTCAGGGAGCTGACCGACTCTATGGGTACTCTCACCGATACACTGGTCGCCGCTCCGGCAAGACGCCCCAACCGAACCATCACCCCGGTTGATATCGATGACAATAAGCCGGTGGAGGTGCTTCACTATTTTGACAAACATGGAGATCCGTTGCCGGAGCCTGTGAGGTTTCTTGCCACCCTCGATACGGTAACCAAGCCGAAATCGAAGCCTGTCTATCCCCTTTACAACGGGGTTAGCGTCGGACTCAATTTTGCCGATGCAATCTGTCTGGCAGCCGGACAGACTTATGCCAGCTTCGATCTCTGGGCTGATGTCTCCCTCCACAACTGGTTTTTCCCCGTACTGGAGGCAGGAATAGGATTCGCCGACTCCACACCCGATAATTCCAATTTCAGCTATAAAGGTAAACCCTCCTTCTACATAAAGGCAGGCATAAATTATAATTTCCTTTACAAAAGCAATTCCGACTATCAATGCTTCTTAGGACTGCGTGCCGGTTATGCCAATATTACATACGACGTTAACAACATCTTTATAGAAAGTGATTACTGGGGGGAATCGCAGAAATTCAATCTCACCGGTCTGCACGCCCACTCCTTTTACGGAGAAGCGGTAGCCGGAATAAAGGTAAAGATAGTGAAACGCTTCTCCTTGGGCTGGACGCTGAGATACCATTTCAAATTCAAGACCGTTTCTGATTCCCTTTCGGAGCCGTGGTTTATTCCCGGTTACGGTGCCTCCTCCCCGATCTCCTTCTCCCTATCGGCCATCTACACTATTCCCGGCCCGGGGAAGCGTACTGAAGAGGATATAAAGCCGTAAGAGATAGAGTTATGAACCTCCTCGGGCAGATATTGTTATATGTTTAAAAGCAATTTATCCTCTTTCCGGGAGGACAACCCTAAACAGATACACTATGAACACAATCTCGAGAATTATCGGAGGCGCCGCACTCGCCGGAGCGGCCGTTTTTGGAGTTGCGGCGGATGCCGACGCATGCTCACGCATACTTTATGAGGGAACCGATTCGCTATATGTCGTGGCACGTTCCCTTGACTGGAAAACCCCCATACCGACGAATCTATACGTATATCCGAGAGGTATCCGGAAGGTGAGCAGCGACCAGCCTGATGCCATAAGCTGGACTTCGAAATATGGAGCTGTATATGCCGTAGGGTATGACGGCGGCATTACGGAGGGTATGAATGAAAAGGGCCTCGTAATAAACGGTCTTTTCTGTAAGGGAACGGTCTATGGAAATGAGGAGACCGCCAAGAGACCTCCAATGTCGATGGCGATGTTCGTGGGATGGCTTCTTGATCTGAACGCTACGACTGATGAGGTTGTGAAGGTTTTGGAGGAGCAGAACTTCAACATCGGCGGCGCCACTTTCGATGAGGGGACGGTTTCTCAGCTTCACTGGGGAGTAACAGACGCCACGGGAAAGAGTATCATTTTCGAATTTGATCATGGTAAGGTGAGGGTCTATGACATGGGTGATTACCGCGCCATGACCAATGATCCGCAATGGCCTGCTATGAAGGCAATTATAGATTACTGGAACAATATCGGAGGAAAGAACATGCTTCCCGGAACTGTCTCCAGTCCCGACCGTTGTGTACGCGCAAATTATTTCGCCCACCATGTGAAGCCGGTGGGAGAGGCCGATCTCGGAGTGTCGATCGCCCGCAGCGTATTGCTCAATTCCTCGGTTCCCTATACATACGAGATAGAGGGGGCACCTAACCTCAGCAGCACGCAGTGGCGCAGCTACTCCGATCTGCGCGATCTCCGATATTATTTCGATATAGTGACCAACCCCGGCTATTATTATGTTGACCTCAAGGAAGTCGATTTGCGTCCGGGAGCGCCGATCCTGAAGCTTGACACCTCCGCTCGGGATAGCAAGGAATATGTTGGCGATGTAAGCAAGCATTTCAAGAAGAATCCCGGTTTTACACCGATGTATTGATGAAACGTCTCTCGAAAGATGAACGCATAGGCGCATTGTCGCTAATCATAGTCAGCCTCCTCATTTGCGGAGGCTCTCTTCTTTTGCGCCATCGGCGGCAGACCTCCGGAGATTACGGCCGGAACAGCGAACTTGTCAGGACAATTATTCTTGCCCGCGACAGTGTTCCGACAGATTCCGTGGCCGCAACCCCTAAGAAG
>JAIDPP010000064.1:3096-6044 GCA_029062725.1 Muribaculaceae bacterium
GGTCCGACGGGGGGAAAGGTGAGAAGAGAAAAGACCGGAAAGGAGAAAAAAGGTGCTTCTCCAAAAACACCTCCCCGCGACCATCTAAGCGAGCCGCTATAAAAAAGAATTTTTATAGCCCTCGGGAAGGGAAATATCGGCCTTTAGGAAACATATAATCTGTTTTATAACATATAAGTCACAACTTTTTTGTAATTTTGCGCGTGGAAAATGTATAGAAGCGACAAAGAAAGATAACGCGCTCAAATAAGAAAATTAGAATCCCATGCAGGACATCAGAAATATTGCGATTATCGCGCACGTTGACCATGGCAAGACCACTCTTGTTGACAAGATGCTGCTTGCCGGTCATCTCTTCCGTGAGAACCAGACAGCCGGAGAACTTATTCTCGACAACAACGATCTCGAGAGGGAGCGCGGTATCACGATCCTCTCCAAGAATGTATCCATTGATTACAAGGGTACGAAGATCAATATCATCGACACTCCGGGACACGCCGATTTCGGTGGCGAGGTTGAGCGCGTGCTCAATATGGCCGACGGGTGCCTGCTACTTGTGGATGCTTTCGAGGGGCCTATGCCCCAGACGCGTTTCGTGCTTCAGAAAGCCATTCAGATGGGGCTGAAGCCGGTTGTGGTGGTTAATAAGGTTGATAAGCCCAACTGCCGCCCCGACGAGGTGAATGAGATGGTGTTCGATCTTATGTTCAACCTTGACGCTACGGAAGACCAGCTTGATTTCCCCACGATCTACGGTTCCGCGAAGCAGAACTGGATGTCGTCCGACTGGACTAAGCCTACTCAGGACATCACGGCGCTTCTTGATGCCATCATAAAATATATCCCGGCTCCCAAACAGCTGGATGGTGACCCCCAGATGCTCATCACCAGTCTTGACTTCAGTAACTATGTAGGGCGTATCGCCATAGGTCGCGTCCATCGTGGTACGCTCCGGGAAGGAATGGAGCTCGGCCTTTGCAAGAAGGACGGCAGCGTCACCAGGCAGCGCATCAAGGAACTTCATGTATTCGAGGGGATGGGACGCAAAAAAGTATCGGAAGTATCAAGCGGCGATATCTGCGCTGTGGTAGGTCTTGATAATTTCGAGATCGGAGATACCCTTACTCTTTTCGACAATCCGGAATCCCTGCCGCGTATCGCCATCGATGAGCCCACTATGTCGATGACGTTCACCATTAACGACTCCCCATTCTTCGGCAAGGATGGTAAATACGTGACGTCGCGTCATATCAATGACCGTTTGGAGAGAGAGCTTGACCGCAACCTCGCCCTTCGCGTCCAGAAAGGTGATCTTGAAGACAAGTGGGTGGTATATGGACGCGGCGTGCTCCATCTCTCAATCCTCATCGAGACCATGCGTCGCGAAGGATACGAGTTGCAGGTAGGGCAGCCGCAGGTAATTATCAAGGAGATCAACGGGGTGAAATGCGAGCCGGTCGAGGCTCTTTCCATCAATGTTCCCGAGGAATATTCCTCCAAGGTGATCGACCTTGTGACGCGCCGTAAGGGTGAGATTGTATCTATGGAAACCCGCAATGATCGCATTGATATTGAATTTCATATCCCGTCGCGCGGCATCATCGGGCTCCGCAACAATATTCTGACCGCTACAGCAGGAGAAGCCATCATGGCCCACCGTTTCCTTGAATATCAGCCTTGGAAGGGAGATATAGAACGCCGAACGAACGGTTCGCTCATTGCGATGGAAGCAGGCACTGCCTATGCATACGCCATCGACAAACTTCAGGACCGGGGCCGTTTCTTTATCTTCCCGCAAGAGGAGGTATATGCCGGACAAGTTGTCGGCGAGAATGCCAAGGATCAGGATATCGTGGTCAACGTGACCAAGTCTAAAAAACTTACCAATATGCGCGCCTCCGGGGCTGATGACAAGGCGAGAATCGTTCCTCCTGTTATCTTTTCCCTTGAGGAGGCACTCGAATACATCAAGGAGGATGAGTATGTGGAGGTCACTCCAAACCATATCCGTCTCCGGAAGATTATCCTTGATGAGAACGAACGTAAGCGCGCAAACCGATAAGCCGATTGAATCTTATCTATAGGAAAGTTTTTTGCGGAAACGGGAATAGGCCTGAACGAGGACATGGAATAAGGCGATGAACCAATATGCGACCGGAAATGTTATAATATCAAAGCGATAAAAGGCTCCGGCAGGCGCGAAGCCGCCTTGAGTGCGCTTCATACACATAATATTATGAATAAGGCACGGGATGATTGACACCAATCATCCCGTGCCTTATTTTAGGATTTACACCTTTATTTTGTAATCCCAAGCTGCGCCTTTATCTCGGGCAGCCGCTCAGAGGCTTCGTAGGCAGGCATGTCGAGTTTACGGAAATCCGTGACACGTGCCCCCGGGATCACTGCCGCCTTGAGTTCCTCAGGAGAGGGGACAGCCGGGAGAGAGGCATATTCCTCGAATGTATAGCGGGTGAAAACCGAACGAGATGAGAGTCCCTGACGGTTAAGCCACCAGCCCTCGCCTAAATCCAAAGGCCTTGAATTGGCCGAGATATCAGAGGGCGCGGGGAAATAAGCAAGGGTGCCGTCATCGTTGAGTGTGATCGCCACCTTGTCGGAATAATCGCCGCTCATCTTGAATGCCGAAGCCTTCAGTATGGCGGAAGCCGGACGCGAGCCGGTAAGGATTACCGACTGTTTCACTATCTGCTGCTCATCTGTGGTCGGCGCTGAATTCTTCTTTGCGCAACCTACGAGCAATGCTAACGGAAGCATAAAATATAGTATCTTCATAATTCATTTTTTGTTTTCTCTTTTTTGATACCTTATGGAAGAAAAGTTTTATCCTCTCTCTACGATCAGAATGGATACCCGATGGCGAGATGGAAAGCGAAAGCCTTCTTGAACGCTATATTGAAATAATGGTTGGTTCCGGTATAGTAAGG
>JAIDPP010000065.1 GCA_029062725.1 Muribaculaceae bacterium
GTGTAATATTATTTTGATTATAATGACGCGCTCTTACATTCCAATCAAATTTCCAATTGTTGCTTTCTTGTTGCTTGCGGTATTGGGGGCGTGCCGTCGTTCTCCGAATGAGGTAATCAAGCAGATTGAAACAATAGTAGAAGAAAACCCGGATTCCGCAAGAAAATTATTGGAAAGGCTCGATGCGAATCGATTACCGACCGCTGATAGGGATCGTTATTCTGTTCTTGATGCCCAGACAAGACATAAACTCGATATGGAGGCTCCGTCATCAGATTCCCTATTAACTGTGGCGGTAAACCACTTTTCCGCAAGCGGGCCCGATTCTATGCTTATGAAAGCTCTTTTTTATAGGGCCGTAAGCAATAAGGAGAAAGGCAGAAGCGAACTCTCTACCGAGGATGCCATAAATTCGTGGGAAATTGCTGTAAGAAACGGTAATGATTACTGGCAGGCGAAGGGAGCTGAACTGGTAGCTGATGAAGCGGCGAGGATATATAATTTTCAAGAAGAACTGAAATGGCGAAGCATGGCTTCGGAAAGTTATAAAAGGGCTTTAAAGATGGATAATTATCTCTATACGCTCATTGAACTTACCGGAACTTATCTGAATCTACACGACTCAGTGAAGACTTGTGCGTTCGTTGACAGTGTAAGTAAGATAATCGGGGCCTATCCGGAGAAAACCGACATACAGATATCTAATGCGCTCAGAGCAATTTACGTCTATAACACATATTGCAATATAGATAAGGCCGATTCATTATACAGTTTAATAGAGAATTCCCCATACAGCCTCACGTATGACCCAGATTTGCCGTTGATAAAAGCCAATATATTGCTTCACCGCGGAAACTACTCCGGTTGTCGGGAGATACTGGATGAGATGGAAGGTAAAATCACTGACGAGGCAAGCCGGAATATCTTATACAGTCTTTATTACTCTTATGCACGTGTCACCGGGGATAACCCTCTCTTATTCATGGCTGTGGATTCCTTAATCGACAGGCAAACGAAACTTATATTGGGAGCCATGAAACAACCCGTCACCGCAACCCAGCGCGATCTGTATCATGCAAAGGCCGATAGCGAGGAACAACGTTCAAGGAAAGTCACCGAGAGATTATGGTGGATTAGCTCGATAGCCGTAGTTTTGATTTTAGGCGGGGGCGCTCTCTGGCGATGGCACATTAAAAGAAAAAACCAGCTTATCGATGAGAAAATCGCGTGTCTGATGACAATAACCGAGGAATTGGAAATGCAGACGGAGCTTAGAGAGATCATTGACAGTCAACAGGCGGAGATCAAGGAGAGAAACCTTCAGATCAAAAGGCTAAATAGAAAACTGAGCGACGCCGACTTTTCGCTTAGCCAGCTTTATTCCAAACAATGGAAGACAATCAACATGCTAAGCAAGGAGTTTTTTGACAGGCACAAGAGGAAGGACTCTGTTTATATCGTGGCAAATATAGATAAAGAACTCGATAAACTCAAATTGACATCATTCCAAAAGATTTTGGAAAAGGAGATTGACAAATACAAGAACGGGTTATGCGAAAAACTGAAAACACAGAGTCCGTTCCTCAGTAAGGAGGAAACAAGACTCTGTATCTATTGGTTTGCGGGCTTTTCCGCTATCGCTATCTCTATGCTTTGGGATTTGAATCTCAGCACATTCTATGCAAAAAAGACGCGCATAATAGAGACGATTAATAAGCGGAATCCGAAGGATAAGGAATTGTTTATTTCTGAATTGAACTGATAACCCTTTTCACTACACTTTCCCCGCGCCTGACGATATAAATACCGGCAGAGATGTTTTCAGGATTGATGCAGTTGCCTCTCAAATCAAACCATTCCTCCTCCGATTCAATGGTTTCAGTTTCAATAAGCTCTACGGAGGTCGCCACATTATTTATATGGTAAAATTCTTTCCAGCCTGAAGCTTTCAGGTATAAAGGCAGAGAAGCCTGCGGCACCCATAAATCTGCAAAGCGCAGAGGATTTATACTGAAGGCTTCCTCACCGTATGCCGGTGGAGTGAGAGCCTTACATTGTATTGTTTCCAGCTCCCCGACACTGTAAAATGCGTGTTTGCCGATAGAGGTAACCGAAGAAGGGATATCGAGCGCTCTCAGACCGACGCCATATTGATCCTCAAAAGCATAATCCCCGATTATCTTCAGTCCCTCGGTAAGTTCAAGAAATGTGAGCCGGTTGGAGCAGAAAGCAGCCTCTCCAACAGTATGCACCGACGTCGGCAAAGAGAGCCATTCAATCCGGCAATTGATGAAAGCGGAGGGGCCTATCTCAGCCACTCCGGGCCCTAAGAAATTAACGACCGCAAGACTTTTCAAATTGTCGAAGCATTTCGCTCCGATAACAGTTTTTCCATTTCCGCTCTTAAAAGATACCTCATAAAGGGCATCACAGCTCGCGAAAGCCATCTCTCCGATACTGTTCAATGATCCTGGAAAGATAAAGGAGGTAAGAGCCTCGCAATTCCAAAAACCGTAGTCACCAATGCTCTGCACTTTATCACCTAACGTGACAGAAACCAACGACCGGCAATCCATAAAAGCATGGTCGCGTATGATCTCAACAGAAGAGGGTAGGTTGACGGAGGTAAACGTGCCGTTATTTCCACAATGAGCGAACGCCTCGGAGCCAATGATCTTAAGTTTTTTACCCAGACTCACGATGCTTATATTGTCGCAGGATGCAAACGCACGGCTTCCGATAGTTTCCGTATAGTCCGACAGGGTAACCTTCTTGAGGTAATTGTCAAACCAGAATGCATCTTTCTCAACCGCTGTTACTTTCAAAGTTACCCCGTTGTATTCCACAGTATTCGGGATAACGAGGTTATAGTTTTTTGTAGGCTCTTCGGCCAATCCGGAACATTTGGCAATTTTATCGGTTGTGTTGACTTTATACTTCAGTTTGCCGATAGTGACTTCTTTTGCCGACATGGATAGTGATCCTGCGATTGTTGTAATGAAAACAAAGAGAGCCACTTTAGAACACCATTTGTAAAAAATACCTTTCATACAATTCTGCCTTTTTCTGATTTTGCGGCAAAATTAGCTGAAACCGGGAAGAGCGGGAAGTAATTGCGACCAATTTCCCTTAAAATGCGATAAAACCTTATTCTTCCCGACCGACAGAATCATCCTTAAGAAGGATATTATGAATCTGTTCCGGAGTAGGTAGGGGTATATCCTTGATAAGAATAGTATTGAAATCCTTATAAGCATTTGAAGTTACGGAGTTGAGTATTTTCAACATATCGGCATAAATGATATCAAAGTCAGGTATTATATTGTTTTCGCCGGAAGAATCAAACGCTTGGTAAAAGCGTCCCAAGGTAAGTTCGGACACTTCCAGGGTAGGAGATAACCCTGTGTTGTTCTCGTCAAGTTTTACTTCATAAATTAGCTTGGCCGCGAGGAGTTTCTGCGCTACTCGGTTGACCACACGGACGGGTAGGTTATATTTTGAAGCTATCTCCTGATTGGAAAGCGGAGGTTGGCCGTTAATAAAGCGTTTTACAATAACGCACATCGTTATGAGCCCCATCGAATGCCAGCTCCGATAAGAGACCTGATTGACGTCGCCGAGGAAGTTAAACGTAAAGACATTCTGCAATGAATATGTCAATACACACCCGGCGAGCAGAATCATCCAGGAGAATTGAAGCCATACCAGCATCAGAGGGAGGAATGCGAACGACCCGTATATGGCGTTATATTTAGAAACATATATCTGACCGTTGACAAAGAGCAATTGCAGAATCTGGAATGATATGGCGGAGAAGGCTCCGGCAAACATTGCATATTTGAAATCGACTTTAGTGGTTGGGATGAAATAATAGGAGAAAGTGAACGCCAGCCATGCCAGCACCAGAGGAGCTGCCTCAAGAATGATGTTCACTCCTACGGTGAGGAAGGGGAGGTTAAGTTGCTCCTGTATGGTTGTTGACATGAAAATCGACACACCTGAGGAACAAAGCATGAGTATCGGGATAATCAGACAAATCGCAATGTAGTCAGTCAGCTTCTGATATATCGTCCGGCCCTCCTTAACATCCCAGATGGAATTAAAGGCATCTTCGATATAAGAGAGGAGTGAGATGATAGTCCACAGCAACATCACGATACCGACACCGACGAACACACCGGAGGTAGCCTCTGTGAGATATGAATCTACAAATTTAAGCGCGGTAGTGATAGCTTTCGCCTGTGACGGGAACATACTGTAGAGTTCCCCCTGCATCGTATCGCTCAATCCGAATCCACGGGCAATCGCTACCAGAAGCGCAAGAGCCGGAACAAGAGAAAGCACTGTATAGTATGTCAACGCCATTGAGCGAATCTGAAGGCCCCGGTCAAGAAAAGAATTTACGGAAAGATTCAGGGTCTTGATAAAACGCACCTTGAAAGTCTTTCGGGGGTCATTCCACACACCCGAGATGCAATACATTACGAAACCATAGATTTTACTATACATGCGGGAGAAAAAATTCTCTTTACTCTTCTCCTCTTTCTTCTCTTTCACAGTTTCGTTCTCCATAAGTGTCAGTTATAATAGCGATGGAATCATTTATGATAATAACGGATTCGGAATACCAAAAGTTTGATGAATCCGAATCCGTCTGAAAATAATGCAGAAAAGATATAAGCCGGGTTATGTGCCGGTCACGCGGACCGGTGTCTGTCATTTATCTACTCCGCCGGTCTCCCGACGGCTCAAGCGGCCTACCCCCCGGCACTGGACGAGCAATCCTTGACTGCCGGTGTATTTGGCCTTGCAACCCGCAGGATGTGCGGCCTCCGGAGTCGCCTCCGGAGCCGGTGGGCTCTTACCCCGCCTTTTCACCCTTACCTCCCATATTGCGGGGAGGCGGTAGTTTTCTGTCACACTTGCCCCGACGTCGCCGCCGGCTTCCTGTTAGGATGTGCGGTGCTCTTTGTTGCCCGGACTTTCCTCTTCGCGACCTCCAGAAAGGATTCCGCGAAGCGACAGACCTCATTTCTGCACGACAAAATTAATCAATTATTCTTGAATACGGAAATATTTCATTCCCCCGAAGCCTCTTTGGGCTCTTCGGAACTCTCCTTTGCGACAGAGGTATCAGTCTTTTCTGTTTCATTATCAGCCTCTGCAACGGGCTGCTCCTCCGTCTTTTCATTTTCGGAGGATTTCTTTTCAGCATCGCGTTGTTCCTTTTCGGTCTCCTTGGCTTGCGCCTTTTCAGCCTTCCGCTCCTCTTTCTCAGCTTTTCGTTCAACCTTGGCTGCCTTGTCAGCGGCAGCTACCACACGTTTAGAACGAGGCGACATGAAGCCGTTGACGCCCCAGATCACGAGCATGATTCCCGAAATGATCGCACTGATCTGGTCATCTTTCCCCGAACCGGTATCGGCACTGAGGAACGCGCAGATCACCACTCCTACCACCAGCGTGACTATAGGAACGATAAACCGCAGGAATGTCGATTCGGCAGTGCGCACGATCCATACGGCCTGCGCGATGCCCGCAAGTATCAGCGATACTCCGAGGGTGATGGCGAGCGTGTTGCCGTAGCCCGTAGGGAAAATAAGAATATAGATGCCCCATAGAAGAGCGAGGACAGCCACAATCGTGGCGTACCATTTGCGCGGAAGGATATTGCCGAACTCATCCCTCTTAGGGCTAAGCGACGACAGCAACTGTATCAGGGCAGGAATGATGAAGATCACTCCTGCGGCCAGCATCGCGAAGCGAAGCGCAACGGGGTCGCGGTCCAGAGCCTGGGCATTGAATATCAGAAGCATCGCGCCTATCAATAGGCCGATGAGATAACAGATAAAAAATAAAGCCTTTTTCATAATCTTAACGTGTTGTATGTTTCTCGCCTAAATGATGCCATTTATCAGGATGTCCGGACTTCAAGACATATTGAAGTTGTCTAAACTAATTTACGAATGTTAAATAGAAATTGTTTTTTCATTCTTTTATTAACCCTTGCGGATCTTTTTGGCTGCTTTTGCCCCTCTCAAC
>JAIDPP010000066.1 GCA_029062725.1 Muribaculaceae bacterium
GAGAGATAGTATCCGGCGAAAGCGGCGACAAGCACGGCCGCGAAGAGGATAATGGAGATCGACCCCGAATCCGGGGCGAGCGAGAGCCACCTTCCGAGGGTGGAGCGAATTAAAACTGCGTCCATCGAGCGATAAAATTTTTATAAAAATAGGAAAAAATCCCGAGATAAAAAAGTAAGTGATGAAAAACGCCGGTATGATGGAGGTAAAAGTAAATGGATATTGGGTTGTGGTGGAAGTCAGGTCTTAATTTTGCGGCAGATAAACTTACCGACACAGAAAGAATATGAAAGCTACCGCTACCCCCGTTTACCGCCCCGACCTGCTCGAGCGTGCCCGGCGTTGCTGGGAGGCCCTTGGTGATTTCCGCACGGAGCGCGACCGCTGCAAGCGTTTCACCTACGGCGACCAATGGAGCGACCGTATGCCCGGTCCCGACGGAAGGCACGTTAAAGAGGAGGCCTATATAGCGTCTCAGGGTCATTTGCCGTTGAAGAATAATCTCATCCGCCGGTTGGTCCGGAACGTATTGGGAGTGTTCCGCAATCAGTGGGCTGTGCCACTCTGCGTTGCCCGCGATCCACGGGAACGTCCGCAGGCGGCCGTAATGCAGCGTTTGTTGGAATATAATCTTGAACGCAACCGGTTGGAAGAGGTCTATGCCCGCACTATGGAGGAATTTCTGATAAGCGGCATGGCGGTTCACAGGAAATGGTACGGGCGGAAAGGAGGCGTCTGCGACTGCTGGACCGACTTTGTCTCTCCCGACCGTTTCTTCATCGACACCGCCTCGCGCGATTTCCGCAATCAGGATATCTCCATAGTGGGGGAGATCCATGATATGGATTTCAATACTCTCTGCGCGGCCTTTGCCCGCGACGGCGAGGAATGGCGCCGTATGACAGAGATTTACTCGCCGCTGCGCGGAGTTCCGGGGGTCTTCGGAAGGTTTCCGGAAGGGGAATCCTCCGGGCTATGCCGCATTGTGGAGGTCTGGACCCGGGAACATATCCCCGGCTGGCTCTGCCACGACCCGCTGCGCGGCGAATGTTTCCGTATAGGTCACGAGGCGCTCGAAGAGAGGGTGACGGCCGTAAACCGCGCCCGACAGGCCGAAGGTCTTTCTCCCGACTCCATGATAAGGAGTCGCTGGGATCTTCAGGAGGAATGGCAATACCGCTTCCTCGCTCCCGACGGCCGAGTGCTTTCCGAGGGGAAGAGCCCTTACGAACACGGCCGTCATCCCTACGTGGTGAAAGCCTATCCCTTCATCGACGGCGAGATACACTCATTCGTGGCCGACGTGATCGACCAGCAGAAATTCACCAACCGGCTTATCTCCATGTACGACTGGATCCTTCGCGCATCCGCCAAGGGTGTGCTCCTCTTTCCCGAGGGGGCGCTTCCGGCGGGAGTCAGCATGTCGGATGTGGCCTCGGAATGGAGCCGCTTCAACGGTGTAATCGTATATAAGCCTCTTGATTCGCGGGAGATTCCACAGCAGATACATTCCGGGGCGCCCAATCCCGGCTTCACCGACCTGCTTTCCATCCAGATGAAGATGATGGAGGATATTTCGGGGGTCAACGGAGCCCTGCAGGGGAAGCTCGACAGCAACTCCATGAGCGGCACCCTTTACGACCAGCAGACCCGCAACTCCCTGACGGCCCTCGCCGACCTGCTGAAATCCTATAATGACTTCATCATGGAGGCCTCGGCTATGGATGTCTCCAATATCCGACAATATTACACCCCTTCGCTTATCTCCGCCCTTTTGGGTCCCGGAAACGCCTACGAGCGAACGCCTGACTTCTTCAATTCCACCCTTGATTTCGCAATCCGGCCCGGCACCCCTTCGCAGAACGGGGAAAGCACTGATAAAAATCAGGATAATTTCGAAAAATCTTGATTATTCCGTCGAAGTTGTTAACTTTGTAAAGTTTTAGACCTCTTTAAATAAAAGATGTCAAAATACCATGAGCCGGATTGCGTTATATGGTTAATAAA
>JAIDPP010000067.1 GCA_029062725.1 Muribaculaceae bacterium
CCATCATCGAGTGCTTCGGCGAGATTATATTCGAAAACGATATTCTTAAAGGCTTTTCCTTTTTCATCGAAAGGTGTAGCCGTCATCTCAAAACCAAGAACAGGGCGAAGCTCGTTTATTGCTTTTTTTGAAGCGTCTCCGTGATAGCGGTGTGCTTCGTCCATCAAGATTACAAGATCAGGAAGCGATACGAGATAATCAAAGTAAGATTGGCCGAGATATTCAGACAGGCGACGCATGCGCGGTAAACCTTTTTTACTCTCTTTACTATCCTTGTTGAACTTCGAGATATTGAAGATATTGATTTCGAGATCTGAGAAAAGAGAGCCGGTGCGCTCCTGATAGTTTTCGCCCGTAACGATTCTTGGTGGCTTCCCGACAAATTCACTGATACCCTTGAACACATATTTTGAATATGACTCATCGCCGAAGTCTTTTATCAACTTCTCGTAAAGAGTAAGATTGGGAGCAAGCACAAAAAAGTGCTTTATGCCTTTCTTGAGATAAAGGTATGCGATGATCGCACCCATCAGTCGCGTTTTACCGATACCAGTGGCAATAGAAAAAGCAAGCGAAGGGAAATCTCGGTCAAACCCTTTCACAGTCGGCACGATGGATTTCACCTTTGCAAGTTCAGCAGTGATAAACATTTCAAGCATATCCGGGTCTGTCGGCGGTTTCTGCAAAGAAAGCTTATCAGTCAGTTGAGCGATGAGCTCTAACGCTTTCGCAAGTGGCTTACGAAGCGAAAGACGTTGACGTATATAGTTAACAGTTGAGTCCATACCTTAGTTATTCCTTAATTCTGCTTCAATCTCATCAATTGAGGGTAATGTGCTTTTAAAATTATCGGGTAAGAGTTTCTCTAACTGATATTGTGAAACACCAATAGGCAGATTATACCCTTCTAATGAATATTTAGCTAAAACATCATCCTTAGTTTTGCAAACCAAAAGGCCGATCGTAGGATTATCATGGTCAGTTTTAAGCAGATGATTTACAGCCGTAACATACATTCCTAACTGTCCCAGGAAACCGGGTTCAAATTTCACTACTTTAAGCTCTATTACCACATAGCATCTAAGCTTCAGATTATAGAACAATAAGTCGGTGAATTGTTCTGTCTGACCGACATTGAGCTTATATTCCTGTCCTACAAATGCGAATCCCTCGCCAAGTTCAAGCAAGAATTTAGTGATATTCTTCAACAATGCTTCTTTTAATTCCCTCTCTTTGTATGGTTCTGTGAGATTAGCAAAATCGAAAATATATGGGTCTTTCGTTATTTCCTGCGCCAAATCGCTTGTAAGACTTGGTAATTGCGACTTAAAGTTAGAGATAGCCTTCCCTTGTCGAAGATGGAGCCTGGAGTCAAGCATCTGCTCTAAAACAGCACGCGACCAGCCATGTTCTATCGTTTCTCGAATATAAAACAATGCAGTTTCCGGCTCATCAAAGAATTTATCAATCAACACAATATGGTGTCTCCATGGCACGCGGCATAAGTCGGCAACCAGATGTCGCATATTCGAACTTTTGGATTCTGCACCATCTTGGTGCAAAGTTCTAAATGCCGATTCTGCACCAAATTGGTGCAGAATTGAAGAGTACATTTTATAGAATCTCTCTACGTATCTTAAATTACGGGTCGACAAACCTTTAGCTTCCGGTATGGCATTCTTGAGATCGCGACTGAGTGTTTCAAAAAATCGGCTTCCATAATGGTTTTCGGTTTGCATCTCCACTATGCCACGTCCCAACTCCCAATAAAAGCGCAGCATTTCAGTATTTATGGCTACCGCCGCTTTTATCTGTGCTGAACGATAATGGTTGGATAATTGGCTTATCCACTTTTTGTAATCCTTATCCAATATCGGTTTAATTCTCATTGATTTAAAAGATTAGGTGTGTTATCGTTAGTCTCCAAGTGATTTTCCTCCGGGTCGAAGTCGTCCCATTCTTCATCTTCAATTTCGGGAACCGACACAATATTGAGTGAATAATCGTCGCGGTCGAACTCGCACGTGTCGAGAAGGACTTTGGGGATCTTCTTAATGGTGATGTTTGAGTACTTGTTACGGCACTCAGGCTGGAATTTGGTGCAGCAGATAAGCAATGATTCATTTCCTCCCAACTGTTCGTGAATAGTATCGAGCATTTCAGCTGTAATCAGTTGGGTGGTAGTGAAGATAAAGTCATGCTCAGAACTGCGTCCTTGTTTCCAATAGACTTCTGCGTCGGGAGAATATGTGAAGCCCTGATGCTTTGCCATAGCAGCAGCAAGCATATCAGCATTGTAATCCTTATTGATTATAAGATTACCGTACTTGTCATGATTGAGAAGGCTTGGTGCAAGTTCATAGAACTTGAAGCCACCTCCGCCATTCCAATTTACAGACCTTGATATACCGCCTTGCTCACCCTCAACTACTTTCTTTAATCTCAGTGCACAATGTGTATAGGCGTGGTCGCCTAATTCCACACCTATCCAACGACGTTCCATCTTATGAGCAACCGCAGAAGTAGTTCCACTTCCAAGGAAGCTATCAAGAACGAGATCTCCAGGCTTAGTTGTCAGTTCTAATATTTTTTCAATAAGTGCCTCAGGCTTAGGATAATCAAATGGATTGTTTTCAAACAATATTAAACTTTCATCTCCTGCGCTTTTGTTTGTTCCAACATCAGTTAAGATGGACCGCAAAACCTGATTTCCAGACATATACACACGATGATGTAATGTCCAACCATTCTTAGAACGAGTAAGTCTCACTGTTCCGTCGTTCAATCCTTCCTCAATGGTAGCTTGCGATTTTTGAGAATTTATTTTTAAGACCGTACCATCGGGACACTTAACTTCAACCGGAATAGCATTCTTAAGGCCATTGCGTGCTACAGTATCCCAAAAGTATCGATTGCCATTTTCATCAATTTCCTTGTATCTTTTCTGATACTCTTCACTTTGAGAAACGTACCAACGAGGGTGTACTTCTTTCGATTTATTTTTTGCATATACAAGAATGTAGTCATGATCTATTGCAAAGTATCGAGAATCGTTACCACCACCTTTACGTTTTTGCCATATTAAGTCTCCAATATAATTACTGCGTCCAAATATTTCGTCACAAATAACTTTGCAGTACGCATGCTCATTTTCATCGAGATTGATAAAAAGGACTCCATCCTTAGCAAGGAGATTATATAAGAGTTGTATTCGGCGTTGCATAAGCGATAGCCATAAACTATGTTCAATGCTATCATCGTAATGCTCAAAAGCATTGCCGGTATTATAGGGTGGGTCTATATATATACACTTTACTGCCCCGGTGAAATTTTCTTCGAGAGCGCGAAGTGCGAGAAGATTGTCGCCATGAATGAGCATATTGCCGGGCCACGGCTTCCCATTGGGGAGAGTGCCGGTTTCGACCTCTCCAAAACTAAATTCCGGGGTGTCAATCAGCAAACGAGGCTCAATGGCAAGAGGTTCATCCTCCTTGCCAATCCACGTAAGTTCCAGTTTATTTATCTTATTCTGTGCCATTAACTAATATTTTTTTTGCTTTTTCAGTTTCGAACTTAATTAAACTTGCACTAATATTATAT
>JAIDPP010000068.1 GCA_029062725.1 Muribaculaceae bacterium
GTTCCAAATAATTCCGCAACTCCTTTCGGCTTTTTATCGAAGCTCCGCTCCGAAAGCCTCGAGAGCCTTGATGATCTTCGACATCGTGGCCTCGATCTGCTTGTCGGTCAGGGTCTTTTCGGAATCCTGAAGCTTCATGCTGACAGCGTATGATTTCTTTCCCTCCGGGAGGTTCTTTCCCTCATACACATCGAAAAGCCTAACATCCTTGAGAAGCTTCTTTTCGCTGCGGCGGATCAAATCCTCAAGATCCGCGAACCTGACGCTTTTGTCAACCAGAAGGGCGAGGTCCCTGTCAACCGCCTGCGTCTTCGGAAGCTCGGTATATTTCACATCCGTCTTGCGTGCCTGACGGTAGAGGGCTGTCCAGTCGATCGAGGCATACACCACACCCTGTTCTATTCCGAACTTCTTGAGAAGCGTCGGGCGCAGGATACCCAGCTTAGCCAGAGGCTTCCCGCTGCGCAGCGAGATCTCGAGATCAGCGGCGAAAACTTCATCACTCCCCTGCTCGGCCTTAAGCGCAGCCTTGTCAATGCCGACACGGCTGAAGATATTATAGACAATGCCCTTGAGGTCATAGACGCTGGCTTCGGCAGCCTTGACATTCCAGCCGCCGCGGTTAAGGTCGCCGGTCAGCCAAAGGGCAAGGTTTTCGTTTTCGGAATACTGCGCGAGAGGTCTCTCGGCGGACACCTCTTTGGAGGAGTCGAAAGAATATACTTTCCCGAACTCGTAGAACTTAAGGTTTCTCTCCTTACGGTTCACATTATGGACGATCGCCTCCAGTCCGCCGAAAAGAAGTGTCTGGCGCAACACCGCCAGATCATTGCTCAGAGGGTTCATCAGGCGAACGCACTCCGATAGAGGCATCTGCTCCGATTCCTCGTAGTAGCTTACGGCGCTCAACGAATTGTTGAGTATCTCATTGAAACCCTCGGCAGTCAGCTGCTCGCTTACGAGCTGCTGGAGCGCGTAGCTCCGGTCAGTATCTCCGCGCTGCGAGAGCGATACATGCATACGGTCGGAAATCCCGACATTGTTATAGCCATACACGCGGAGAATCTCCTCGACCACATCACAGGGACGATAAACATCCACGCGATATGTCGGCACCTTCAGATGCAACGTGTCGCCATCCTTCTCCTCAACATCGAATTCGAGAGCCTTCAGGATGCACACCACCAATTCCTTCGGCAATTCTTTCCCTATAAGTTTATTGCAATAGTCGAGGGAGAAATCCATCTCGGCCTTAACTATCGGCTCTTCGTAGAGGTCTTTCACCCCTCCGCAGATACGTCCGCCGGCAAGTTCCTTGATCATCACGGCGGCCAGACGCGCCGCATAATCGCAGATATTGGGATCTGTTCCGCGCTCGTATCTGAACGACGCATCAGTTGACAGGCCGTGACGGCGTGCCGTCTTACGAACCCGCGTGGGATGGAAATATGCCGATTCTATAAATACGGATTTAGTTTCTTCGGTAACTCCTGAATCCAGACCTCCGAATACGCCGGCGATACACATCGGCTTCTCGGCGTCGCATATCATAAGGTCGGAAGAATCAAGCTCGCGCTCGGTATTGTCAAGCGTGGTGAACTTAGTTCCTTTCGGACATGTGCGCACCACAATCTCCTCACCGGCTATCTTGGAGAGGTCAAAGCAATGGAGCGGCTGCCCGATTCCCTGAAGTATGAAGTTGGTGATATCAACTATATTGTTGATCGGCCGCTGCCCTATCGCACTGAGGAGATTGCGCAGCCATTCGGGCGATTCCTTTACCTCCACATCACGGATGGTGACACCGCAATAGCGCGGGCAACCTTCCTTATCCTCGATGCGTATCTTCACGGCACCCTCCTCGCTGTCGGAAGCGAACGATTCAACAGAAGGAACCGTGATCTCGGGATAATCCACACGTTTCCCTTCGGCCGCGTCACACCACATACGGGCTTTGATATCACGCGCCACTCCGAGATGACTTGCGGCATCCACACGGTTGGGAGTCAGTTCCACTTCAAGCACATAGTCGCTTTCGACCTTGAAATACTCCGCCGCGGGAATACCGGGAGTGACATCCTCGGGCAGAACCATTATGCCGTCGTGGGAAGCTCCGAGACCTATCTCATCCTCGGCGCAGATCATACCGAACGATTCCACTCCGCGGATTTTCGATTTCCGGATCTGAAACTCCTTGTCGCCGTCATAAAGCGTGGTGCCGACAGTGGCCACCACTACATTCTGACCGGCGGCCACATTTGGGGCACCGCAGACAATCTGCGTAGCTTTTCCGTCGCCTAAATCGACTGTAGTGATGTGAAGATGGTCGGAATCATGATGATCGATACAGGTAAGCACTCGGCCCGTCACTATTCCGCGCAGACCGCCGCGGATACTTTCCACCTCCTCAACCGTATCACATTCAAGACCCAAGGAGGTAAGTTCGGCAGCAAGCTCCTTCGGATTGACCTCCGGATTGATGAAGCGCTGCAGCCACTTATATGAAATATTCATCGTTGCTCGTTTTCAGTTGATATTATCTGCAAAATTAATAAAAATAGTTGAAGTAAGAAAAACTTTATCCCGTTCCCTTCCCTTCTTATCACTCTCCGGAGGCAAAACAGCAAGCGTCCTATTTCTTCGCTGCCACTCTCTTTAGCTCTATACGGAATGTCGTGCCCTTCCCGAGCTCGCTCTCCTTGACAAAGATCTTCCCCCCGTGGTATTCCTCTATGATGCGTTTAACCAAGGTAAGACCCAGTCCCCAACCCCGTTTCTTGGTGGTGTAGCCGGGATTGAACACTGTCTTGAAGTTCTTCTTGGCAATCCCTTTGCCGGTGTCCCGAACCTCGATCCATACCGTTCCCCGATCGGCACCGGTCGTTATATGTAGTTCCCCCACTCCCTGCATGGCGTCCACGGCATTCTTGGTGAGATTTTCCATCACCCATTCCATAAGAGGCCGGCTCACATTGACTCCATAGTCATCTTCGGAGGTGTGCATCTCGATCCTTACTCGCCCCGAGACCCTGCTCTTCATATATTCAAGCGAATGACTGACCACATCATTAAGATAGTCGAATTCTATCTCCGGCTGTGAGCCGATCTTGGAGAAGCGGTCGGCGATCACCGACAATCGCTTCACGTCCTTGTCGATCTCCTCTGTTATCTCCTTGTCGGTGCCCGTGGCCTGAAGGTATTCGGTCCAGGCCATAAGAGAGGAGATCGGAGTCCCCAACTGATGGGCTGTCTCTTTCGAGAGTCCGGCCCATACGCGGTTCTGCTCGGCACGCTTGGTATAGACCACGGCCATGTAGATGATCATCGTCAGTATTATCATCACTATCATCTGGATATAGGGATAGATGCTGATATTGCGCAGAAGATTGGAATCCTCATAGTAGATATACTGCTTCTCGCCTCCGGTATATTTGATTTCGATGAAATGCGGATTGGTAGCCACAAGCTCCTCTATGCTCCTTTCCCCCGCGGCCTTGCGGAGGCGAGATTCCAGATAGCGCCGGTTTTTCTCCCCGAGTTCTATATAGAGGGATTTGTCGAGACCCTCCCGGTCGGGGAGCGGGAAGTTGCGGAATTCCGATATGTTGTAGTCGCGGTCACATGTCAGCACCGGAATGGAGTTGTTCTGCGAGATTATCCCTAACATGAACTCTATGTCGGAGGCCATCTCGGCCTCCGCTATGCGCTCGGTGGCCTGAGCCCAGATATTCATTCTCTCCCGCTCCTGCTGCGCGAGTTCCTTGACGAGATTATTGCTTATGAGAAGAAACACTATCACGGCTATGGCCGAGACAGCTATCATTATCATCCGGCTCGACCGCTGACGGTCGTAAAGACTGATCTTCATCTTTTCATCCCTTTATTACTCATGACTTGCCGCGGGCGGCTTCCCTCTCCATATCATCCAGAATGAACCGGGCCACACTGTCGGCTGTATTAGGGCCTGTCACGACATCGGCTCTAAGCTTCACCTCCTCCACACCGTTGGCCATCGCCACTCCCACGTCGGCCATCTCGAGCATGGAGAGATCGTTGAGATTATCTCCGAAGGCCACTATTCTTCCGGCGCCCGTCCGGCATGCAAGCTCATGTATTGCGCGGGCCTTGGTGCTAAGAGGGGAAAAAGCCTCCAGAATCCCGATTTCGGGCCCGTAGAAATCATGGTATTTCTGGGTGCGCGCTCCTTCCACCCGCGACGTCAGACGGTGTGTGGCCTCGGAATGTGCATCCGGTTGCATCCCGTAGAACAAAATGGTGTGGCCTAAATCGTCAGGAAGCCGGGAGTCGCCCGATGCAGGAATATGGAAACGCTTGTAGGGGTTGTCACGACGTTCCTCTATGAACCTGCGCTCGATATCCGAGAGAGGTCCTATATGGTAGATATCTATCATGTCGTCGCGCAGGGTGTAAAGAAAAGTCGGGTAGCTCATCTCCCGGTATATACCTACAAGTTCCGAAGCCGCTGCATGGTCTATGTAATGCACATCGGAGTAGCGGACTGTATTCTTATCCCATAAGGCCGTACCGGTCATCACCACCGCCGGGATACGCAGTTCCACATCCTTCAGTATCGGGGCCACCGTGGCCGGGGTGCGCGCCGTAGCGATAGTAAAAAGCGCCCCTCCGGTTGCCGCTTCAGCAAGCATCCGGAGGGTGGCCGGTGAGATTGTGGCATCGGGCTGCAATAATGTGCCGTCAAGATCGCTCACATATAATGTCTTTCTATCCATATCTTCTTTTTTCCGGATCCTACCTTTTCTGGCCGAGAGTCTTGAGGCCCTCTATTTGATGACGACAAATTCGGCGTCAGTCACCTGTTCTTCGAGCGTGATCCTTACGTTCCCGGCGGGCTCGTCCTGCTCGAACCGCAGTTCGGCCGAATACTCGCGGATCTCTATAAACTCCACGTCCTCGGCATACAGGCGCATCATCCTGATATCTTCTGACGGATTCCCCACGTTATGGTTGCGCGAACGTCCACGGAAACCATAGCGCGAACCCTGCCGGGGAGCTTCCTGCTCCGTCGGCCGGGCACCACTCCAGCCGTCGGCGGGCCGCTCCTCACGCTCCCGGGCCTTGCGTGCCTTCTTCTCTTCGGAGCGCGTCGGCATCCCCATCATCTTCCGCATCCTGTCTTCCATTTTCCCCATGGCATACCGCTTTATCAAGCGTCCGATGGCAGGAAGAAGCAGCGGAAGAAGAAGTATTATAAGTATTGCTATGAAAAATCCCATTTCTTTTTGATTGTAAAGTCAGAACCGGATACCGGAGTCCTTATCCGAAACTCCATATCCATGATTCAAAATAAGTCTTCCGGAATCACTGACGGTTGATTCCACTGTCGAACACCCCGTAGGCCACATAGACGGCGATCAACCACATAAGGCCTGCCACGCCCATACATCCGACCAGCACTATGGCTGTCAGGATTAGAAGCCAGCGGAATTGATTTCCTTTCCATCCCCAGGTCTTGAACTTGAGGGAGAAAAGGCGCAGGGGGCTTATCATCAGCCAGCTCTCGAGAAGCACGATGGCTGCGAATACCCATGTCGATTCCAGAAGGGTGCTGCTTGTATATACGATATAGGTGTATCCGATCCAGAATATCGCGTTGGCCGGAATGGGAAGACCGATGAAATTCACTGTCTGGCGCGTATCGACATTGAACCGCGCAAGCCTCAATGCGCCCGCCACCGGAATCAGCAAAGCAAGCCACCTGGCCCATTCAAGTCCGGCGGCCGACATACAGGAATAGACGGCGATCGCCGGAGCCACTCCGAAACTCACCAGGTCGCAGAGCGAGTCAAGTTCTTTCCCCATGTCGGAATAGGCATGCAGAATACGTGCCGCGAACCCGTCAAGGAAGTCGGCAACAGCCGCTATACCGATGAAGATATATCCCCATTCATATCCTTTGAGTCCCCAGAAAGGATCGCTCCCGTGAAGGGTGCAGATAATCGAGATCATCCCTGACAGGATGTTGAGGCAAGTGATGCTGTTGGGTATGTTTGCAATAATCGGATTCATTTTCAGTTTTTTGGTTTCAGTCGTGCTACCGGAGTGAGGCCGCCGCGTGTAACGTCTCCTATCTTCACCAG
This sequence comes from Muribaculaceae bacterium, assembly GCA_029062725.1. Classification (GTDB taxonomy): domain Bacteria; phylum Bacteroidota; class Bacteroidia; order Bacteroidales; family Muribaculaceae; genus Lepagella. The sequence continues at coordinate 6,120 of JAIDPP010000068.1, forward strand.
TATCTCGCTATCGACCGGCAGATAGAGATCCACCCTCGAGCCGAACTTGATGAAGCCGAGATGCTCATCGATCGAGGCGTTATGCCCCTTGCGCGCGTATGTTACGATCCGGCGCGCCATGGCTCCGGCAATCTGACGCACGGTGATACGGTTGCCGTCGTTGCAGACTATGCCGATAGTGCTCCGTTCGTTCTCAACGCTCGCCTTCGGAAGATAGGCCGAGAGGAAGCGCCCACGGTGATGGCGCACATATTCCACCTCTCCATCCACAGGATACCAATTGGCATGGACATTGAGCGGAGACATGAACACCGACAGCATGATTGCCTCACCCTTTAGATACTCTCCTTCATGCACAGGCTCGACAGCCACAACACGGCCGTCCACCGAGCTGACCACATGGTCGCGACGCTCGCCGCGATAGTGCCGGATCGGGCACCGGAAAAAATTGAATACGAAGAGATACACCGTCACGGAAAGTCCCGTAAACAGCCCCGGGAGCACATACGGCGGCAGGAAAAGCCATACCGGGATATTGAGCATTCCCAATACTATAAACAACAATATGAGGATGTTGGTTCCTTCGTGGTGTATCTTCACTTTTATGAGTCTGTCGATGGTTAAGTTTTCCGTTATTTCGCAGCCGGACGCGCAGGCGTGGTTGCCGATCAAGGCGATTCACACAGAATTTGGTGCATCAAAGCCTTAAGTTGCCTCGTTCAATTTGCAAATTTAACGTAAATGGTTTAATTTTGCAAAGGGAGGGGGAAAATCTTTTCATAATTCTATTTTACACTTTCGTTCGTAATGGCAAATTCCGATAATAATTCATTGGCCTCCCTTGGCAGGCCTCTCTACTGGATTCTGCTTGTGCTGATGCTTTTCCCTTTCAAGATGATTTGGGGCACTGAGGTCATCACGGCTCCCATAGCCCTCTTCTTAGGGCTGATGTTCGCTTTGGTGTTCGGCATTCCATTTCCCAAATTCAATAAGAAGCTGTCGAAGTATCTTCTTCAGGCCTCAGTGGTGGGTCTTGGATTTGGCATGAATCTGCAACAGAGTCTGAAATCGGGAGCCGACGGAATGCTTTTCACGATCGTTTCCGTAATAGTGGTGATGATTGCGGGAGTCTGGCTCGGCAGAGCGATGAAAATAGAGGAGAAAGCCTCCTATCTGATCTCCTCGGGGACCGCCATCTGCGGAGGTTCGGCCATCGCGGCGGTCGGAGGAGTGCTGAAAGCCAACGAGAAGAGCATGGCCGTGTCGTTAGGTGTGATCTTCATCCTCAACGCCATAGCCCTCTTCATCTTTCCCCCGCTCGGCCATCTCTTCCACATGTCGGACGCACAGTTCGGAACTTGGGCCGCCATCGCTATACACGACACCAGCTCGGTAGTCGGAGCCGGAGCGGCTTACAGCCCTGAGGCCTGCGAGCTGGCCACGCTTATCAAATGCACCCGTGCGCTTTGGATCATCCCTCTGGCATTCTTCACAATGTGGTTTTTCCGCAACGATATTAAGGGAGGAGAAGGGAAGGCTAAAATCTCTATTCCCTGGTTTATACTCCTCTTCGTGGTGGCTATGGTGATCAACACCTACACTCCGGATTCAATCTCTTTCCTCAAGGAATCGCTCTATCCCGCTATTGTGGCAATCGCAAAACAGGCGCTAATCGCCGTCCTGTTCGCAATCGGAGCGAGCCTGAGCCTCAAGGTTATCAAGGAGGTCGGAGCAAAACCCCTCGTTCAGGCAATACTCCTCTGGATCATCATCGGGGTGTCATCCCTGTTTGTATGCCTTTATACTATAGATTAATAAGAATATAAATACCTTGTGGCTGTCCGGCCATCACCCGGCTACCGCAGAATAACCCTTACAACATCATGAAAGTTTTTCTCACCGGCGCCACCGGAGTCATGGGCTCCGAGACCTTGAAAGCTCTCCTTAACCTCAATCCAGTTCCCGACATCACTCTCCTTGTCAGGGACAACAAGAAACGTCTGCGCAAGATCGAATCGCTTATCAGCCACCCGAAGGTCAATGTCATCTACGGCGATCTCCGGGAGCCGGCGTCCGTCAACCGCGGTGTGCGCCATGCAGATATCGTGCTGCATATAGGAGGAATGGTGTCGCCCAAGGCCGATTATGAACCCAAACTTACTATGGAGATCAATACCCGAGCGATGAAAAATATCGTGGCTGCGGCTATGTCGCGTCCTTCCGACCGCCGTCCGGCAGTGGTGTATATCGGTTCTATCTCCCAATACGGTCCGCGAGAGGAGCCGAAACATTGGTGCCGCACAGGCGACCCCATGATTCCGGCCGACCATGACATGTATGCCCTCTCCAAAATAAAGGCGGAGCGCATCCTTGCCGAGTCAGGCCTCAAGAAATGGGTGTCGCTGCGACAGACGGGAATCCTTTATCCCGACCTCCTTCTCAACGGCACGGATCCGATCACATTCCATGTTCCGCTGAGGGGTGTCCTGGAATGGACCACGGTCGAGGAATCGGCCGCCCTCATGGCCAACCTGTGCGCCTCCTTCGATTCCCTCCCTGCTGATTTCTGGAGAAAATTCTATAATATCGGCTCAGGCGAGTTATTCCGTCTCGATAACTACAATTTCGAGACGCGCCTCCTTTCGGCCATCTCCTGCCCTCCGCCGGAGAAGGTATTCCGCACCAACTGGTTTGCCTTGCGAAATTTCCATGGGGCATGGTTCTCCGACTCTGACCGTCTCGAAAGCATAATCCCTTTCAGGAGCGGCACCACACCCGATGAGTATTTCGAGTTTATGGCCGGGCAGGCCCCCTCCTATTTCAAGCTGGCTTCGATCGTGCCTTCGCCCCTTATCAGGTGGGGAATGAAGAAAGTGGCGAAAAAGAACGGGATGGGAACCCTGAGCTGGTTCCGCACCGGAAACGAGGATAAAATCAACTCCTATTTCAAGAGCCGCGAGGACTACGCACGTATTCCCTCCTGGAAGGATTGGGAATATTCCGTGCCCTCTTCAGATGAGACCCGTCTCAACCACGGTTATGACGAATCGAAACCGCTGGAGACTCTTGATATTGAAGATATGCGGAAGGCGGCGGAGTTCCGCGGAGGAAGGTGTCTGGCGGAGGAGATGACTCCCGGCGACCTATACACCCCGCTGGAATGGGAATGTGCGTTCGGACATCGTTTCAAAGCCACTCCGGCGGTTGTCCTGTTAGGAGGGCATTGGTGCGACGAATGTCTGTCGGACCATCACCATTACGCCATAGAAGCCGGAAAGAATCCTTTCATGGCCCAGGCCTGGCTCTCCACGCATGGCGAGGATGAAATCGTAAAAGAGTAACAGGCAGTCCTATTAGCCGACTGACATAGATAATACGGGGATATTAAATCTTCGTAATTTGATACGCCGTCCTAAATTCAATAATTCAACTTTCGCAAGTATATATTTCTATTTACAAATAGAATATTAGACTTATAGATTTAAAATTTTCCTAGCGCAGATTCTTTAGGCTCTAAGAGCCACGCGGGATAAGAGCGGGATTTTACGCAGATTTCTCAGTTATGCTTGAAATTAAGCAGATTTATGGATCTAACGATCCACGGAGATTACGGCAGATCTATCCTGCTCCAATCTTCAGGGTTCAAAGAACCCTTCTTTATCTGCCGGAATAAGAATCCCGGAGATGCAGGAATCTTACGATAATCTGCTTAATCCGGCGAAAAAAATCCCGCGCTCGAGAAATTTTAAAAATAAATTGCACATACGAAACTTAAATCAATAAATAAATTCCGGCTGTATTATTTGGTTTTCTCCCGAAAAATTACTACCTTTGCAGTCGCAAACCGAAATCGGGGTGTAGCACAGTTGGTTAGCGCGCTACGTTCGGGACGTAGAGGTCGGGCGTTCGAGTCGCCTCACCCCGAC
>JAIDPP010000069.1 GCA_029062725.1 Muribaculaceae bacterium
AAGGAGATTGGCCAGTGGCTGGTGGATTATATCCGTAAAGCGTAAGCAACGGAACCGGAGCTATGCTCCGGTTCATAAAACAATACAGGCTGCCCGACTTAAATCGGACAGCCTGTCGCTTATATTACCTGAAAGGTTTTATTATTTCATAAACATCTTAACGCGGTTCCATCTTCCGTCAAGGGCATCGGGAACTTTATCCACGCTTTCATCCTGCTTGAAGTTCTTGAACTGTGACTGACTCCAGATGAAGGGGAGCTGACGAACGTGTGCGGTTCCGAATTTCATCCAGAACGAAGTCTTCTCACCATTGATATCCGGAACGCGGGAAAGATTCTTAAGGGTATCAAGGATCAGCTCGCGTGAGAAAGCCTTCGCATCGATAGAACCGTCAGGACGGGTACGGGGCATTTCTGTAGTACCATACCCGAGATCCCACCGACCATAGATCGAAAGAGGTTCACGGTCCTCGGTATGGGTGATAAGGGCCTTTGCCGACTCGATATCCACTACCGTGTCGATACGCTCCCAAAGCTGATTACGGCGCATGGGTCGGAGATTCATGCTCTCCAGTTCGTAGCCAACCCAGAAATAAACCGGCTGGTTAACGCCGAAGATATGTTTAGGAGTGATCAAGTGGTGATCATAGTCGAGATGGTTGGGGATATAACCTGTCGAATCCTTCATCTTGATATCCTTACCGTCGCACTTGAAGAGGGCAAAGCGGTTGTAGCTCATATCCAGCAGACCGATTTCTCCGGTGTTGGCATCGATAATCTGATAACCATTGAGGTATGTTCCGGTATTGTCGAGCGAGCAATATTCATAGAATTCGTCTATACTGCGGGCAAACTGCTCGGCTGCCGCTGAACGATAAGTCAGCCATACGCCAAGCACTTTGGTCTTGTCGTAAAGATCGACATGGGTAGTCTCGTTGAAGCCGATACCGTTGCCGTTGAAACCAAAGTCGGTATTGGAACCGAACTGACCGGGACAGTTGGCGTTTTGAGTTACGAAATCATCACCGATGCAATAAGTCACTGCGCAAGACTGAGCCCAGAAGCAGCACCAGGAGTTATGGGTCCAGAATACATTTCCGTCAGGCATCATCTTCGTAAAGGCAGTGCAGTGGTCAGGCTTCTCCTCGGGAGAGAGTTTCTTGGCTGTACCATAACCCATCACAAGGCCGATCTTGTCGCCAACGGCGTCGAAGAGGTCATACTGCGAGTTGATGAATATCTCGTCAAGGAAAGTCAAGGGGTCGTTACCTGCGTGAAGCACGCTCTGCTCGGCAGGATAGGAAGAAAGAAGGAGATCTTCAAACTTAACATCCTTTTTCGGTTCGGCGTTAATGGCGCCGTCATAGATACCGAGCTGGCGGAACATCAGACGAAGAATTTTCTCTGCCTTGGGATCGTCCTTGCGTTGCTGGATCCAGTCGCAAAGATAATTGTAGTTCTTCACGATAGTCTCGCCACAAGCGGTAAGGTATTCGGGCTTGACTTCGATAGAGATGGCATCCTGCGGTGTAGAGCCTACAAGGAAGTTGCTCCAGGAGTTGTTACGGGTTGCAAGGATTGTCTCGCCGGTCTGCACCTTACCCTGAACGTATCCGGCGTTATATTCATTCTGGAAAATGCTCACATTGGGATTCTGAGCATATATAGCGTAGTTCCAGTTATTGTCGATACACTGGGCGAAGCCGCAGGTGTATTCATCCAGCACAAATTGAGTGGCCGGGGTATTTTTGAAATTTGGGGTGTATTTAGCCATGATAGTGATCTTTATTCCATAAACATTTTAACGAGATTCCAGTTTCCATCGATAGCATCGGGGATGCAGTCAACTTCCTCGGGCTGCTTGAAGTCGGCCCAGATTGATTCAGACCAGATGAACGGAGTGCCGTCGATATATGGAGAACCAAATTTCATCCAGAAGCTGGTCTTGGTACCGTTGATGCTCGGCTTCATACTGAGGGAAGAGAGCACCTTTCTGATTTCAGATGTAGAGAAGGCCTTGGCGTCGATAGAGCCGTGAGGCTGATAACGCAGGAACTCGGATGTTCCGTAGTTCTTGTCCCAGCGGCCGGCAATAGAGCTAGGTTCAAGGCTTTCGTTATATGTGATAAGGGCCTTCGCGCTTTC
>JAIDPP010000007.1 GCA_029062725.1 Muribaculaceae bacterium
TTCAGCACTATAAATTTAATGCTTTTATCGCTAATCACCAAATTTTCAACTACTTAATTTCATCGAACTCACGTTAACTTAGCAAAACGGAAGGCCCAGTTGCCTTCTCCTTAAGATCTATGACCGCTTTTACGTCTCTATATATGGCGTGGCTTATTCCTGACAACTGGATTTCGATCGTGATACTGTTTGCCTACAGCATCACCATAATCTCTATGGTCATAGTCGTTCTGTCGGAAAATAGAAACCCCATACGTTCGATTGCATGGGTGCTCGCTCTCGTATTCCTTCCCTGGGTCGGACTCATCTTCTATCTGTTCTTCGGGCGCAGCCTTAAAGGACAGCACATGATCAGCCGTCATAACAAACGCAAGCTGCTTAACCGTTTCCAACCGAAGACCGTAAGCCTCGGAAGTCAGTCGCTCTCAGCCGAGGAGAAAACCCTCGTAAAACTCGCACGCAATCTCTGCTCCTCCCAATATACGGTAAACAATGAATTGCAGATATTTAAGATAGGGCATGAAAAATTTGAATGGCTCAAGCGCGACCTTTCCGAAGCGCGTGAAAGCATCTATCTGCAATATTATATCTTCTCTGACGACACTCTGGGAAAAGAGATAGCCGATATCCTTATCCGCAAGGCTTCGGAGGGGATAAAGGTAAAGGTGATTTACGACCATGTGGGGAGTTTCTCTGCACGAAACCGTTTCTTCAAGCGGATGAATGCCGCAGGAGTCGATACCCATCCCTTTTTCAAGGTCACTTTCCCGCAACTGGCGAATAGAATCAACTGGCGCAACCACCGTAAGATAGTGGTCATCGACAACCGCATAGGGTATATCGGAGGAATGAATATCGCCGACCGTTATGAGAAGGGCACACCCGACGGCCTCGCCTGGCGTGACACACATTTCCGGCTGCGAGGTGAGATAGTCGGCTCGCTCGTCTATTCCTTCCTTATTGACTGGAATTTCCAGAATCCGGAAAAGCAGATAGAATATCCTGTTCCCCCGGAAATAGAACTGCGTAATCATGTCGGGATGCAGCTCATCTCTTCCGGACCGATGAGCGCATACAACAACATCGCTCTCTGTTTTCAGAAAGCTATCTCAAGCGCTACCAAATCAATCTATATACAGACTCCTTATTTCCTTCCTACCGACGGACTCCTCCATGCTCTCGAGGCGGCGGCTCTGGCCAATGTAGATGTCAGGATAATGATTCCGCGCAAGAGCGATTCACGGATGCTGCAATATGCCTCATTCTCCTATATTACGCAGTGTCTCAAGGCCGGAATCAAGATATATCTCTATGAGCCGGGAATGCTTCATGCCAAGGCGATGATCGTGGATGACACGTTTGTAACCGCCGGTTCCACCAATTTCGATTTCCGCAGTTTCGAGAATAACTTCGAGGCGAATCTGATGATTTACGACAAGGATACCAACCGCCGGATGCGCGACATCTTTTTCGAGGATCTTTCGAAATGCACCAAAGTCAGGTTCAATACGTGGAAGAAACGTCCGCGTCTGCAACGCACGATGGAATCCATCGTAAGGCTTGTGGCTCCTATTCTGTAGCCTTTCAGTTTACTTTATCCTAATTGAATGTAATCCAAGTAGCAGCAAGCTAATCCCTAAAAAATTAGAAGACGGTGTGTCAAAAATTCAAAATTTTGACACACCGTCTTCTTTTTATCCGTATGGCGAGGGTGCCTCCAGAATGGTTCGGATGGCAGGCGGGTAAGATAGATGCTTCCGGGAGCATATCCGGGTATGTGTCCGAAGCTGATATCTCAACTAACGACCCGGATGGGCCGTTATGACACACCCTCGTTAAACATTCTGTATTCTTTTATTCCTGAGCGAGTATGAGAGCCGAATAGGCAGGCACAGTCACCTCGCCGCCTTTGGAGATACCGAGATTTCCCTCGGGAGAAATAACGCCGTCAGAAGCCACAATCTTCCAGTCGCCCTTCTTTATATTCACTTTCTGAGGCTCGGAAGCTCCGTTGAACACTACCTTGATCTCTTTCCAGCTGTCGCCATTGGCATTGTTCTTAAGCGAATAGGAGATAAGGTTGGGAGTTTTCTTAGAGTCAATCTTGTCGAAAACAAGGTTTTTCGCGATATCGGCCGCAGAAGACATTCTGAAGGCAGGATGAGATTTGCGAAGCTCGATAAGGCCCTTATAATAATTGAAGAGATCCTTATATTGCGTCTTGTTATTCCAGTCGATAGCATTGATTGAATCGGGGCTCTTGTAGGAATTGTGGACGCCCTTTTTGTCACGGAACACCTCCTCGCCGGCAAACATGAAGGGAGTGCCCTGCGAAGTGAACACAATGGTTTGCGCGAGCTTAGCGGCGTCAAGCATATTCTTCTCGGGTTCTCCGGCCATAGAGCGGCGGAGTTTGTCGGTAAGGGTCAGGTCGTCATGGCAGGAAACGTAATTGACGATCATTTCGGGAGAGGCCGCATAGGGGAATTTTGAGTTATTTCCCTTCTTTAAATCCACCTGAGGATGGGGAGTAGCAGCCACGATACCGATCTTGACAGTCTCCTCCAGACCGGGTTTGCCGGTTGCGAAGCCACGGTCGTTTGCATCCGTATAATGTCCTTTTACCGCATCGCGGAGATCATCGGAAAAGACAGCGATATCGGTCATCTTGCTGACGTTCTCCTTGAGCGCACGGCGCTCAACGGCGAGAGGGGAATCCCCTGCTGTCCAGCCTTCGCCGTAAACGAAGATGGAAGGATTTATCTTCTTCAGTTCGGCCGCAACATCGTTCATTGTCTCGGTGTCATGGATAGCCATAAGGTCGAAGCGGAAACCGTCGATATGATATTCATCGGCCCAGTATTTCACTGAGTTTACGATATAGTTGTGCATCTGCTTTCGGTCGGAAGCCGTCTCGTTGCCGCATCCTGAAGCGTCCGACCATGAACCGTCGTTACGGTGACGGTGGTAATAACCCGGGGCAGTAAGCTCGAAATTGGAGCCTTCGTTTTCCGCCGTATGGTTATAGACCACATCCATGATAACTCCGATTCCGGCGTCATGAAGAGCCTTGATCATCTCCTTCATCTCCTTGACGCGCGCCGAAGGGTCGGAGGGATTTGTGGAATAGGAGCCTTCAGGAGCATTATAGTTCTGAGGGTCATATCCCCAGTTATAGGTATTCTGCCAGAGATTTGCCTCATCCACCGAGTTGTAGTCGTAGGAAGGGAGGATATGGACATGAGTCACTCCTAACTCCTTGAGATGGTCGATGCCGGTTTTCTCTCCCTCCGGGGTTGTTGTGCCCTTCTCCGTAAGGGCCAGGAATTTGCCTTTGTTAGCGATACCGGAAGAGGGATCCATCGACATGTCGCGATGGTGCATCTCATAAATAATCACGTCGGAGAAATTCTTCACTTCCGGACCCTTGTCGAAATTCCAACCTTCGGGATTTGTGGTATTGAAGTCAATGATGGCGGCGCGTTTGCCGTTTACGCCCACGGCCTTCGCCCATACGCCGGGAGTCTCGGAGAGCCATTTCCCATCGTTTTTGATGCGGAACGTGTAGAACTTCCCGTAAAGTTTCTCAGGGACAGTTGCCGACCATGTGCCGGAAGCGGCATCAAACTTCATCTTGAGAGTGGAATAAGGCTTGCCGGTATGACCGTTGTCATAAAGATTGACCTCCGCCTCCTGGGCTTTAGGGCTCCATAGACGGAAATGAGTGCCGGAGTTGTCCACGGTAAGTTCAAGGTCATCGCCCGAATAGGTCGGCCAGTTCACGAACTGTGCATCGAAATCGCTCTGGGCGGCCGCGGGGAGGGTGTAAGCGCCCAATGCGCATAGAGGCATCACGAACGCCATAAACTTGGAAAGATTTTTATTTATCATGTAAGAATAGATGTAAAATAGGTTATTTTTTCTATCGTCATAGGATATCCGGAGCGTTAATTGAGTGTGAAGAGGTGCTTTCGGAAATCCTGATACAAAATTAATTCAGGGTAGATTTTAATTCTAATTGGCAGATGACTGAGGTTTCTAT
>JAIDPP010000070.1 GCA_029062725.1 Muribaculaceae bacterium
GTCATATTTCAAGACTATTCATAAAGCTCTTGCCGGCATGGAAGTTGAAACCGTTCAGACGACAGATAGCCGCATATACAACCTTCAAGGTATAACAGTGGATTACCCTCAGAAAGGTCAGGTATATATCCGTAGCGGTAAGAAGTTTGTGGCAAAATGATAATATCCTCAAATAAAGGACGAGCATCGCAACCGATACTCGTCCTTTATTTAAAATGGGGTCATCCTCTTTCCTATTATGAGAGTTAGGAGCGCTTAGGATATTAGAATAGTAAACCGGCGTCATGCAGGAGCACGAAGCCGGTTTGTCTTTGGATGAATCGAGAGTGGCTTACTCAGCCTTACCCTCGGAACCGAGTACGTTGATGATCTTGTGCTTGTAGAGCTTCTCCATCTCATCGCGGGCAGGGCCGAGATACTTGCGGGGATCAAACTCACCGGGCTTGTCATGGAAGACCTTGCGCACAGCTGCGGTCATGGCCAGACGGCTGTCGGAGTCGATGTTGATCTTGCAGACATCCATCTTGGCAGCCTTGCGGAGCTCCTCCTCGGGGATACCGATGGCGTCAGGCAGCTTGCCACCATACTCGTCGATGATCTTCACATACTCCTGGGGTACGGATGAGGAACCGTGGAGCACAATGGGGAAATCGGGAAGCTTCTTCTCGACAGCTTCGAGCACGTTGAATGCCAGGGGAGGGGGAACGAGCAGACCGGTCTTCGAGTCGCGGGTGCACTGCTCGGGAGTGAACTTGTATGCACCGTGGGAAGTGCCAATCGAGATAGCGAGGCTGTCGACAGCTGTACGGGCTACGAATTCGAGCACCTCCTCGGGGTCGGTGTAAGTGTGATGGTCGGAGGAAACCTCATCCTCCACGCCGGCCAGAACGCCGAGCTCACCCTCTACGGTTACGTTGAACTGGTGGGCATAGTCGCAGACCTTCTTGGTCAGAGCCACGTTCTCGTTGAAGGGGAGGTGGCTACCGTCGATCATGACCGAAGAGAAGCCGTTGTCGATACAGTCCTTGCAGGTCTCGAAAGTGTCACCATGGTCGAGGTGAAGCACGATCTGAGGATCCTCCCAGCCGAGAGATTTTGCATACTCCACGGCAC
>JAIDPP010000071.1 GCA_029062725.1 Muribaculaceae bacterium
GTGCAGGACAATCAGTCGATGTCCACTTTCGGAGTCATGCGCGGACTCCATTTCCAGCGTCCTCCCCACGCGCAGGCTAAACTTGTCAGATGTATCCGCGGACGTGTGCTTGATGTGGCTGTCGATATCCGGAAAGGTTCCCCAACCTATGGAAAGCATGTGGCTGTTGAGCTAACTGAAGAGAACAAGCTCCAGTTCTTCATTCCTCGCGGCTTCGCACATGGTTTCGTGGTGCTTAGCGATGAGGCCGTTTTCCAGTATAAATGCGACAATTTCTATGCTCCCGAAGCTGATGGAGGTATCTCCATTCTTGACGACTCACTTGGAATCGACTGGGGTATCGAGTTGGAAAAAGCGATTCTTTCAGAAAAAGATAAGCGCCATCCCATGCTTTCCGACTTCGACTCTCCATTCTGATTTGGCTATTTGTCAAAAAGATTGTATATTTGCACCTGAACACTTTCCGGCTGCATAGCTATGGAGCACGGGAGAAAAAATCATCAAGATGTCAAAACGGAATATACTCATTACGGGAGGTGCCGGATTTATCGGCTCCCATGTTGTCAGACTCTTTGTCAACAAATATCCTGATTACAATATTGTCAATCTCGATAAACTTACCTACGCAGGCAATCTCGCAAATCTGCGTGATATCGAAGACCGTCCCAACTATAAATTTGTGAAAGCTGACATCGCCGACATAGAGGAGATGCGCCGTGTTGTCCGTGAGAATAAGATCGACGGTATCATCCATCTTGCAGCAGAAAGCCATGTGGACCGTTCGATTAAAGATCCTTTTACTTTCGCACGCACGAACGTAATGGGCACCCTCGCTCTTCTTCAGGCCGCACGTGAATACTGGGAAGAACTTCCGGAAGGTTACGAAGGGAAGCTCTTCTATCATATTTCGACCGATGAGGTATATGGAGCCCTTGAACTTACCGATCCCGAGGGTATTGAATCGCCTTTCACCACCAAGGCCTCTTCCGACCACCATCATGCCTACGGAAAGGATTTCTTTCTGGAGACAACGAAATATAATCCTCATTCCCCATATTCGGCTTCAAAGGCTTCGAGCGACCATTTCGTGCGTGCTTATCACGACACCTACGGAATGCCTACGCTCGTGACCAACTGCTCCAACAATTATGGTCCCTATCAGTTCCCTGAGAAGTTGATCCCGCTCTTTATCAACAATATCCGTCACCGCAAACCTCTCCCTGTTTATGGCAAGGGTGAAAACGTGCGCGACTGGTTGTTTGTAGAAGACCACGCCCGTGCCATCGACCTGATTTTCCATGAAGGGAAAGTAGCCGATACTTACAATATCGGCGGCTTCAACGAATGGAAAAATATCGATATAATTAAGGTGATCATAAAGACCGTTGACCGTCTGCTCGGCAATCCCGAGGGAGCATCGCTCGATCTGATCACTTACGTGACTGACCGAAAGGGTCACGACATGCGTTACGCCATTGACTCCCGCAAGCTCCAACAGGAACTCGGCTGGGAGCCTTCCCTCCAGTTTGAGGAAGGGATTGAGAAAACCGTTAAATGGTATCTCGACAATCAGGAATGGATGGATAACGTCACTTCGGGCGACTACCAGAAATATTACGAAAACATGTATTCCAACCGTTAATATCCATAGCCATGAAAGGTATAGTTCTTGCCGGTGGTTCGGGAACACGTCTCTACCCGATCACCAAGGGAGTAAGCAAACAGCTCCTGCCGATTTATGACAAACCGATGGTGTATTATCCCATCTCCACCCTTATGCTGGCCGGAATCCGCGATATCCTCCTCATCTCTACTCCTCAGGATCTCCCGGGCTTCAAGCGTCTGCTTGGCGACGGATCAGATTTCGGTGTAAACCTGCAATATGCTGAACAGCCCTCTCCCGACGGTCTTGCTCAGGCTTTCATCATCGGCAAAGAGTTTATAGGCGATGACTCGGCTTGTCTCGTCCTTGGCGATAATATCTTCCATGGCGCCGGATTCTCTTCCATTCTTACCGACGCCGTAAAAAGCGCGGAACAGGATGGTAAAGCCACTGTGTTCGGTTACTGGGTGGATGATCCCGAAAGATCCGGTGTCGCTGAATTCGCCACCGAGGGAAAGTGCCTCTCTAT
>JAIDPP010000072.1 GCA_029062725.1 Muribaculaceae bacterium
CGACAGCCTCCATATCGGCGTCAACCTCGACCCCGAGTTTGCGGCAGAAGATATCGACAAGCTCGATAGAGGGGGCGGCGGAGCCTCCGCCGACCCAGCATATATTTGTATCCCCGATATCGCCGCCATGAATGATGGATGTCAGCACCGCCGCCAGACCGTAGCCGGGGGTGCAATGCGTATGGAAATCCACCGGCACGGATAGCGCTTCCTTAAGTTTGGGCATGAGGGTATATATGCGGGAGGGAGATACGAGGCCGGCCATATCCTTAAGGGTTACCATCTTCGCTCCGAGAGATTCCATCTCCTTGGCCTTTGCCACGAAATACTCGTCGGTGAAGATCTTCTCCTCTTCGGGAGTGCCCTTGGGATCGACCGTGTAGCATACGGCGGTATCGGCGATTCCTCCGAGGTCGTTGATCATGCGGATCGAACCCTTGATGTTATTGATATCGTTGAGGGCGTCGAAGATACGCATCACGTTGAGACCGTTCTCGATCGCTTTCTTATAGAAGCCCTCCAGCACGCTGTCGGGATAGGGGACATAACCGAAGAGGTTGCGGCCGCGTGAAAGAGCTGACAGGAGGGAGATACCCTTCATGGCCTTGGAACATTCGCGCAGACGGTTCCAGGGGGATTCACCGAGATAGCGCATCACGGAATCGGGCACGGCACCGCCCCAGACCTCCATAATGTAGAATTTAGCGTCGCGGTAGAGGGGGAGAAGTTTATCGACATTCTCCTGTTTCAAACGTGTCGCGAAGAGAGACTGCTGGCCGTCGCGCAGCGTAAGGTCTCTGATTTTAAGTCGTTTCACCACTGTCGTAAAAATTTTAGAAGTGTTAGTAAGGCATTAGATTTATTTGGCTACGATTGCGGCGGTGTCTTGCGCAATCATCAGTTCTTCATCAGTCGGGATCACAACCACCTTCACCTTGGAATCCGGGCCGGAGATCTCGATTTCCTGCCCGCGGGTCTTGTTGGCCTCCTCGTTGAAAGTCACTCCGAGATAGGCGAGCTGCCGGCAGATTCGTTCGCGGGTCTGGGGTTGGTTCTCGCCAACCCCTCCGGTGAAGACGATGATATCGACTCCTCCGAGAACGGCTGTATATGCGCCGATATATTTCAGCAGGCGGTATTCATACATGTCGAGGGCGAGCTTGGCGCGTTCGTCACCCTTTTCGATGGCGGCCTCGATATCGCGCATGTCGTTGGATATTCCGGAAATACCGGCCACTCCGCTCTCCTTGTTGATAAGACGGAGAAGACCGTCGGCGTCAAGGTTCAGCCTCTGCATCAGATACACGAGCGCACCGGGATCGACGTCGCCGGAGCGGGTGCCCATCATCAGGCCTTCGGTCGGAGTAAGCCCCATGGAGGTATCGACGGATTTGCCATCCTTGATCGCGGTCACGGAGCCTCCGTTACCGATATGGCAGGTGATTATACGCTGCTTCTCGTATGGCACCCCGAGAAATTCGCAGACGCGGCGCGAGACGTAACGGTGGCTCGTGCCGTGGAAACCGTAGCGGCGCACGCCATATTTCTCATAATCCTCGTAGGGGAGTGCATACATGAAGGCTTTGGCCGGCATTGTCTGATGGAAAGCTGTGTCGAACACGGCCACCTGCGGCGTGCCGGGCATAAGTTCTGTCACGGCCTCGATACCGGTGATGTTGGCAGGATTGTGGAGTGGAGCCACAGGGTAGCACTCCTTCACGCGCTCTACTACTTCGGGAGTGATGAGCACCGATTTGTTGAAATATTCCATGCCGTGAACCACGCGATGGCCGACGGCCTCTATCTCATCGAAGCTCTTTATCACGCCCTCCTTGGGGTCGGTGAGCACTTTGGTGATCTGCTTTATCGCCTCCTTATGGTCGGGCATCGCCACGGTGACGGTCTCCTTGGAGCCGTCGGGGCGCTTGAACTTGAGGAACGAGTCGTCAAGGCCGATTTTCTCCACGCCGCCTTCGGCGAGCACCTCTTTTGTGGAGGAGTCGATAAGCTTATATTTAACGCTGCTGCTTCCGCAGTTAAGAACGAGAATTTTCATAATAACGGGTGTCTTGGATTGGATCAAAGTTTTTTGTCGCCGATAGCCTGATTGCAGGTCACGATGATGGTGTTGACGATATCATCGACAGTAGCGCCGCGGGAGAGGTCGTTGACCGGGGCGGCGAGACCCTGGAGAATCGGACCGACGGCGCCGGCGCCGGCGAGACGTTGCACGAGCTTATAAGCTATGTTTCCGACTTCGAGGGAGGGGAATATGAGGGTGTTGGCATGACCGGCCACGGGAGAGCCTGGAGCCTTCATGCCGCCGATAGCGGGAACTATGGCGGCGTCGCTCTGGAGCTCGCCGTCGATCTTGAGGGCGGGATCGAGCTCATGCGCGATTTTCGTGGCTTCGATCACCTTGTCAACGCTGGGATGCGAAGCGCTTCCTTTCGTGGAGAAAGAACACATCGCCACAACGGGGTCAAGACCGGCGATATCCTTGGTGGTCTTGGCTGTTGCCACGGCGATTTCGGCGAGTTCGCGGGCGTTGGGATCAGGAACCACGGCGCAGTCAGCGAATACGAGCATGTGGTCCTCGCCGAAGGGGCAGCTCTGCGGAAGGAGCATGATGAACGCGCCGCTCACCACGGAAATGCCGGGTTTTGTCTTGAGCACCTGGAATGCGGCGCGCAGCACGTGGGATGTAGGGCTGAGCGCGCCGGCCACCATAGCATCGGCATCGCCACGCTTGATGAGGAGACATCCGAGGTAAAGAGGATTGCGGACGATCTGACGGGCTTCGTCAAGGGTCATCCCCTTGCTTTTGCGCAGCTGGCAGAAAAGTTCGGCGTAGGGTTCGGTGACGGTCATATCCTCATTGTTGAGGAAAGCCGCTTTCTCAATATTGGGGAGGCCGAGTTCAAAGGCCTTTTCAATAATTTTCTCGCGGTTTCCGATGAATGTCACATCGGCGATATGCTGAGCTATTACCCTGTCGGCCGCCTGAAGGGTTCTCGGTTCGAGAGATTCAGGGAGAACGAGCCTCTGGGGATGCTCCTGTGCTTTCTTGGTAAGTCTTTCAAAAAGTGTCATGTCTTAGATATTATTGTGTTTTTTACGGTCTTGTTTTCGCACCCGC
>JAIDPP010000073.1 GCA_029062725.1 Muribaculaceae bacterium
TATGAATGACTGAAACTTCGGGCGGAACAGCTTCGCGACAGCGAAAATCAGGGGATAATCCCGCTGATGTCATGGCCATTTGCCATGAGTTCCCTGGCAACGGAGGAGGAGATAAAGCTGTATTCCGGCTCGGCGAGCAGGAAGTAAGTATCCATTCCGAGCAGTTTCAGGTTGACATCGGCGAGATTGCGTTCATATTCGAAATCGGTCACGCTTCTTACGCCACGCAGCAGTGCATCGGCTCCCGTCTCCCGTGCAAATGTGGCTGTCAGTCCGCTGTAGAGCGTCACAGTGACCCGGGGCTCCTCACCCGGGAAATTCAGACTACTGACAGCTCTCTCGATACTTTTAAGCCTTTCATTCATGTCGGCTTCCGGGCAAGGCTTCCTGATGTTTCGCCCTACGGCCACTATCACGCGGTCGAAAACCGTCAGGGCACGCTCCACGATACGAAGGTGGCCTGCGGTGAAGGGGTCGAACGATCCGGCGAAGAGGGCTGTCTTATATCTGCGAGTCATCTTCAATCACAAGGTTGTTGATGATGAAGTTCTGGCGCTCCATCGTGTTTTTTCCCATATAGAATTCAAGGAGGGAATCCACGGCATCCTCGCGCTTCAGTTTCACGCGGTCGAGGCGCATGTCGGGGCCGATGAATTCCGCGAACTCCGCATCGTTGATCTCTCCGAGACCCTTGAATCGCGTGATTTCCGCATTGTTGCCGAAGCGGGCGATGGCTGCCTCGCGTTCGGCATCGGAGTAGCAATATACGGTATCCTTCTCTTCAGGTTCCTCACGGGAATCCTCCTCCCTTTTTACTGCCGATTTAAGTTGCGGCTTGCGTTTTGTGCGTCGGGTAGAGTTCTTGTCCCTCACCCTGAAGAGAGGGGTCTGGAGGATATATACATGCCCTTTCTTCACAAGATCCGGGAAGAACATGAGGAAAAAGGTGATGATAAGCAGGCGTATATGCATTCCATCAACATCGGCATCGGTAGCGATGATCACCTTGTTATAGCGCAACCCCTCGATACCGTCCTCGATGTTGAGGGCAGCCTGCAGGAGATTGAACTCATCGTTCTTATATACAACCTCCTGCGTCATTCCGAACGAGTTGAGTGGCTTGCCTCGGAGGGAAAATACTGCCTGGGTCTCAGCGTTGCGGACCTTGGTGATGGTTCCCGATGCGGAAAGACCCTCGGTGATGAAGATCGCGGAGTCGTCGCGGAGATCCTCCGTCTTTGCATTAGGCTTGCGGGTATCGTTGTAATGCACGCGGCAGTCGCGGAGCTTCTTGTTGTGGAGGCTGACCTTCTTGGCTTTCTCGCGCGCGAGTTTGGCCACTCCAGCCATCGCCTTGCGCTCCTTCTCGTTGGCGGCTATCTTGGAGAGCATCGCCTCTGCCACATCGGTATGCTTGTGGAGGTAGTCGTCAAGTTCCTTCTTGATGAAGTCTCCGATAAATTTGTTGACGGTCAGTTCGCTGTTGGGCGCCACGGTCTTGCTGCCGAGCTTGGTCTTGGTCTGGCTCTCAAACACCGGTTCCTGTATCTTGACCGCAACAGCAGCTACCATTCCGTTTCGGATATCTGAAAACTCATAGTTCTTACCTGAAAACTCCTTGATCGTTCGGCTCACATGTTCACGGAAGGCCGAGAGATGTGTTCCGCCCTGGGTGGTGTGCTGACCGTTGACGAAGGAGTAGTATTCCTCGCCGTATTGCGCCGTATGGGTAAGGACTACCTCTATATCCTCACCTTTGAGGTGGATGATAGGGTATAGGGGTTCGGAGGTCATGTTGTCTTTGAGGAGGTCGAGGAGTCCGTGGCGGGAGAGGTATTTCTTTCCGTTAAAGAAGATCTGGAGGCCGGTGTTGAGATAGGTGTAATTCTTCACCATTGTCTCGACAAACTCCGGATTGAATTTATAGTTTTGGAAAAGGG
>JAIDPP010000074.1 GCA_029062725.1 Muribaculaceae bacterium
CCACCGTGTTAGAGTGAGTTATCGCCTATTATAGCGAGATTGTCAGGGGAATATGCTTAATCCTCGATTGCAGCCTGCGCCGCTGCTACGCGTGCGATAGGCACACGGAAGGGTGAACATGAGACATAATTCATTCCGAGGTGTGCACAGAATTTTACCGAACTGGGCTCACCACCGTGCTCGCCACAAATGCCTACCTTAAGGTCGGGACGTGTGGAACGGCCTTTCTCTACGCCCATCTTGACAAGCTGGCCTACTCCAGCCTGATCAAGAACCTCAAATGGATCAACCTTTATGACACCGTGTTCTTTATAGAACTTAAGGAACTTAGGAGCATCATCGCGCGAGAAGCCGAAGGTCATCTGAGTGAGGTCGTTAGTTCCGAAAGAGAAGAATTCAGCTACTTCAGCAATCTCATTGGCCGTGAGAGCTGCGCGTGGAACCTCAATCATTGTTCCAACTTTATAGTCAACTCTATCGCCTTTCTCCTCGAATACTTTGGTAGCGGTAGCATTAATCACGTTTGCCTGGTTCTGAAGTTCTTTAAGCGAACCGACAAGAGGAACCATGATTTCAGGATGCACATTGAAACCGCGTGCCTTACATGCAAGAGCTGCCTCAATGATAGCACGTGTCTGCATCTCTGTGATCTCGGGATATGTTATTCCGAGGCGACATCCACGGTGACCGAGCATGGGGTTGAACTCTGCAAGAGAATCAACTTTAGTTCTTACTTCCTCAAGAGTGATACCCATGTCGTCGGCAAGTTCCTGCTGCGCCGCTACTGTATGAGGTACGAACTCATGCAACGGGGGATCAAGCAGACGTACGGTCACGCCGTAACCATCCATTGCCTCGAAGATTCCTTCGAAGTCGCCACGTTGCATGGGAAGAAGTTTTGCAAGTGCCGAACGACGTCCTTCCTCATCAGAAGCAAGGATCATCTCGCGAACCGACTTTATACGGTCACCTTCAAAGAACATGTGCTCAGTTCGACAGAGACCGATACCCTGAGCACCAAACTTACGGGCTTGCTTGGCATCACGGGGAGAATCAGCGTTAGTGCGTACAAGTGTC
The DNA here is from genome assembly GCA_029062725.1 of Muribaculaceae bacterium. GTDB lineage: Bacteria > Bacteroidota > Bacteroidia > Bacteroidales > Muribaculaceae > Lepagella. Next base: position 1,078 of record JAIDPP010000074.1, read on the forward strand.
TTGGCATATTTGTCGGAAAGATCCATGATCGCTCCGAAATCGCCGTCAAGTTCGGGCTCTGCAGTCTTAACCTCGCCGTCATACACGTCACCTGTAGAACCGTTGAGTGAGATCCAGTCTCCTTCATGATAAACCTTTCCGTCCATTGTGACTGTCTTGGCCTTGTAATCAACCAAAATGTCGCCTGCACCGGAGACACAGCATTTACCCATACCGCGAGCAACCACTGCCGCATGTGAAGTCATACCACCGCGCATAGTCAGGATACCCTGAGCCACAGCCATACCGCGAAGGTCCTCAGGAGATGTTTCGATACGAACGAGTACAACTTTCTTCTTCCTTTCAGCCCATTCCTCTGCATCGTCAGCCTGAAATACGATCTGGCCTGTAGCAGCACCAGGAGAAGCGGGAAGGCCCTTAGCGACAACCTTTGCTTTCTTAAGTGCGGTTTTATCGAATACAGGGTGAAGAAGTTCATCGAGTTTCTGAGGCTCCATCCGCATAAGAACTGTTTTCTCATCGATCATTCCCTCGCGGAGAAGATCCATAGCGATCTTAACCATCGCGGCGCCTGTGCGTTTACCATTACGAGTCTGGAGCATCCAAAGC
>JAIDPP010000075.1 GCA_029062725.1 Muribaculaceae bacterium
CCACGTTACAAGAGGTGCCACCGTGAATTACTGGCTTCACAACGTATGGAAGGAATTCAAGAACATCAATGAGGATTTCCTTTGCCTTGACGCTATACCGGCGGCCACATACGGTGACGGTGAGATCGACCTGTCGCTGTATGCCCCGGAGGATGTGGATTTGCGCTATGAAACTACCAACCCGGAGGTGGTTGAGATCAACGGCAACATGATGCGTATCGTGGGCGCGGGTGAAGCTACCGTAGGAGCAATCTTAGTGGACGATGAGGGCACACCAATGGAACTTATGGGTCAGATGCGGCAATTTGTTGTGGATAAGGCTGATCTCACACTTTCGGTGGCTGAAATCACGATTGAACAGGGTGAATCTCTTCCTGATTTCTCTTACCTCTCGGATGGCCTGAAATATGATGACACTCTTGAGGATATCGAGCAACTTCCGCAACCGATGTGCGACGTGGATGAAAATTCTCCCGAAGGAGAGTATCCCATCTACTTCTCGGAAGGTCACGACCGTAACTATAATATCGCCACTCGCCAATCGAAAGTGATTGTAGGCAAACCCTCCGCTGTGAATACGGTATCGGAAAACATGACCGACACAGATTCGGAGATTGAGGTTTACAATCTCAACGGTATGCTGATCTACAAGGGTTCGCGAAGAGAGGCACAGCTTGAGAAAGGCGTATATATATTGCGCCAGGGCAAGGTAACTGCCAAGATAATCGTCCAGTAAACCACAACTATATTTGACTTGCAAAGAGGGTGCTGTCAGAATGGTTCTGAAAGCACCCTCACCATCCGGATTAAAGTAGGACGGTGTATCAGATTACGAAAATCTGATACACCGTCTTTATATCTCTGGATACTTCTGACCGCATTTCCAATTTTTGTTTATATGGGCATTTCCGGGATGATCTTCCTACACCTCTCTTAAATCCTCTTTAAATCCTCCTTAACAGCCTTATTTTGCTGTCTAAGTTGTTTATTACGAATGTTAAGGTGTCTGTATCATTCTTTTATTCCCTTAAATAACGTTATATTCTTAATTATTTCTGTCCGATAAAAATTAATCATAATTTCTATTGTCAAATATCGTGCCTTGTCACACTAATTGACAATCAAAGATAATGAAATTTATCGTTTCTGCCAAAATGAAAATAAATATATGGCTTAAATATTTATCTGTTGGTTATTTTCCGGGTTGTTATTGTCAATAGATCGGGCATATATAGACTATGCGAAGTTTCAGCAGCTTACTGAGCGCGGTGTGATATACCACCAAATTGAAGGAAAAGCCTTTTTTTGCTGGCGAAGTTGTTTATTACGAATGTTAAGGTGTCTGTATCATTCTTTTATTCACCCTTGTGGATCTTATTTAGCCCCTCCCATGAGGTGTGTCATAACGGGCCGGACGGCCGAACCATTCTGACAGCACCCTCGCCATCCGGACAAAAAAATTACGTTGTGTCAAAATCAGAGTTTTGACACAACGTCCCGATATATTCTATGTCAGCTTTTTTAGAAGTTATAGTAGAAGCCGAGGTTAAGGCTGGTGGTGCGGAAGTTGAGGCCGAATTTGTTTGTGTAGCCCCAAGCCTTGCCCTGATCGTTGGTGCCGTCATAGCCAAGACCTCCGAGGTGTGCAAGAACGGTGAATCTCTTTGTGGGGTGAAAAGCGATACCGGGCTTGATGGCGATGTTCCAGATGAACGCAGTGTCGGAAGTGGAGTCGTCAACACCGGCAAGTTTAGTGGTGCCGAAATTGAGACCGATTCCTCCGTCAAGGAAGAGAGAAACAAGATTGTTGGAAGTTGAGAAGAATGTCCAACGAGCGTAGGGGGCGATTCTGCCAAGATTCAGACAAGCACCACGATTATATTCGTGAGTGTAACCGAACTCAAGGCCGGCAGCCCAGGAATCGTTGAAATTATAACCTACTTCAGGGAGGATAGAGAATTCAGTTTCGTTTTTGTCGAAATCACGGTTGAAACCGAAAGAGCCTCCGATATAAGCCTGTGCAGAGGCGGAAAGGGATGAAAGCGCTACAATTACGCCAAGAATAAATTTTTTCATCTTGTTAATAAAGTATTTAGGATTAATAATTAGCTTTCCTTAAATAGCTTCACAGCACAAGACTTTATGGATAACGCTCAGTTAGATATTGTCATACCTAACGAAAACTGAAAGTAATAATTTCGTTTTCGCTTACAAAGTAAGCTATAAATTTTTAATTCGGCAATTTGCATAATAACTTTTTTGTATTACACGCGTGAGGTAAAGAATCTGTCGGGAAGCTCTGTAATTCTACTTTTTCTTAGATAGTGCAAATATGTAATAAGACCAAAGTTCTTTGTGTTAGGCTAAAAAGTTATTATATTTGCGAACAAATCC
>JAIDPP010000076.1 GCA_029062725.1 Muribaculaceae bacterium
GTATCGCTCTTTCCGCGCGGGTATCGGATAGCGAAAGGTGTAGGAAAACGGGAAGCGGTCATCATAAGATTGCAGAGCGTAGCGGCATCCATCGGGGAGGAGAGTGTCATGCCTGGAATATTACGCAGGAAAGAGATATCGAAGAGACCGTGATGTGTCACCCCGTCTTCCCCTACGAGGCCCGCCCTGTCGATACAGAAAACGACCGGAAGTCCCTGTATGAAAACGTCATGTATCACATTGTCGTATGCTCTTTGGAGAAAGCTTGAATACACCGCGACAAATGGTTTTTTTCCTGCAGCGGCAAGTCCTCCTGCGAAAGTCACGGCGTGGCCTTCGGAGATTCCTACATCGAAAGTGCGTTCCGGGAAGCGATGCTGCATCGTCGCGACGGATGTTCCCGAGGGCATAGCGGCTGTGATGGCACAGATGTCGGAATCCTCTTCTGCAAGGCGCACAAGTGTCTCCCCGAAAATATCCTGCCAGAGGAGATTCCCTTTTCCGCGGATTCTCTCTCCTGTCGTGGGATCGAACTTGCCGGGGGCGTGCCAAACCCGAGGATTCTTCTCTGCGCTGCTGAACCCCTTCCCTTTCTTAGTGCAGAGATGAAGGATGCGAGGCCCTTGCATATCCTTAATCTCGTTGAGAACCTTGACAAGTTCCAAAACGTCATTGCCGTCGAAAGGTCCGAAATAGCGTATGTTCAGACCCTCGAAAATATTCTGCTGTTTAGATATCAGAGCCTTAATTGAATTGTTGAAACGAAGGACGAGACCTTTCCCTTTCTCACCTATCCAGCCACGTTTCTTGAACTTATTGTAAAGTTTGTTTCGCATCCGGTTATAACCTTCCGAAGTGGTAATCTTGGAGAGGTACCGGTGGAGCGCACCCACGTTATCATCGATCGACATATTGTTGTCGTTAAGGATGATGAGCAGGTTGTTGGGATTATTTGATGCGTTGTTAAGTCCCTCGAAGGCGAGCCCGTTTCCGATAGAGGCATCGCCGATGATTGCTACTGTCTTGCGATCCTCCTCGCCGGGAGTATTCCGGTCCGCGATAGCCATACCAAGCGCCGCGGGAATGGAGTTGCCGGCGTGACCGCAGACGAATGTGTCGCTCGGGCTTTCGAGAGGGTTAGGAAAACCGCTGATGCCACCGGACTTTCTAAGGTTGACAAAGTCGTCGCGACGTCCTGTAAGAATTTTATGGGCGTATGCCTGATGTCCCACATCCCACACGAGCCGGTCGCGCGGAGTGTTGAAAACGTAATGGAGAGCCACGATGATATCAACCGCTCCCATGCTTGAGCCGAAATGGCCCGGATTGCGTGAGAGATTGGATATTAGAAAAGATCGAATTTCGGCGCATAATTCGGGGAGCTGGTCGACCTCCAGACGGCGCAGGTCGGCCGGACTCTCGATCGATGCTAAGAGCGCGCCGGGTTCCATATTCTCTGTTTCTTTTCTATTAGGTGATTCTTGACCCATATCTTTTTCGGGAAATGAGTATTAATTCTTTTCACCGCCCCCGGAGAAGTATTTCCTGTAGAGCGGCACGAAAATGATTATTGCCGTCATGGCTAAGATAATAAGGTTGAGCAGGGTGATTCCTTTGACTGATAGAAATCCCCATGCCAGCCATATCCATACTATGGCCAGAATGCCGGTTCCGATTATTCGGAGATAGTTTGTTCTTTTCATGACAATATGCGAAATTAATAAATTTTTTTGACTATTCATGCACCTTTGAAAAAAAGATTCCTCACAGGATAGAAATTTTAGTAAAAATAAATTGTGAACAAAATAAAAGTGTTAAATTTGCAAACTTAATCAGTTTATCCATTGAAGTTGTTTAAACTAATTTACGAATGTTAAAATGAAGTTATATTTTCATTCTTTTATTAACCCTTGCGGATCTTTTCGGCTGCTTTTGCCCCTCTCATC
>JAIDPP010000077.1 GCA_029062725.1 Muribaculaceae bacterium
GTCACATGGTGGATCAGTGCGTTTCTCTGATCCCGGTACCACCCAGTATTATACCAAGGATGATGCAACCGGACCAACTGTTAACGGTGTGAAATTCTCACCCGCAGGAGGCAGCTTCCGCACCGAGACTCAGACTGTAAAGGTTTCTCTTGAAAGCGGCTCTGTTTCCGGCTGGTATCAGGTTGAAGGAAAGGATAGGGTTAACCTCACTTCCGGAAATTCCTCATCCTTTACTATTGGAGATGAAATGGATTACGGTCAGAGTGTTAGTGTGGCATGGGGTGCAACTTCTGTCGATGGTGTTAATGCGACCGGTTCTGTAAGTTATAAAAAGGTTGATCCAAATGCCGCCATTACAGTTTATGTGGACGCTCCGGCAGGAACTAATCTCTATGCCTGGGGTAATGTCGGAGGTACTGAGGTTAAACTGAACGGAGCTTGGCCGGGTAAGACTCTACAGGACAAGACGGAGGTAAATGGAACAGAGTACTACTATTTTACAGCTACCGATGTCGAATCCTTCAATATCATCCTTAACGACGGTAGCGGAAAGACTCCTGATATAACCGGCATTTCAGAAGATACATATTTCAAATATAACGGTGGAGCGGATTACGAGAAAGTAGAGGTACAGGATGTTCCTGTCCGTAAAAATATCGGAGTAAACATTTCTCCTGCCGGCGGTTCATTCAAGACTGACACCCAGACCGTGACTCTGAGCTTGACCAAAGATGCCGTTTCAGGTTGGTATCAGGTTACCGGACAAGGAAGAAAGGAACTTACAAAAGGAAAGACTACTACTCTGACAATTGGTGAAGGTGTTGACTATGGCAAAACAATCGTTATCGATTGGAAAGCTAAGGGCGATGACGGCACAGAGAAAACCGGAACTGCAAGCTTTAAGAAGGTTGCACCCGCTGAAGGAATAAATGTATATGTAACAGGTTCGGGCGCTTCTAATGCAAATCTCTATATCTGGGGTAACAGCGATGGTAAACAAGTTGAGCCTAACGGAGGATGGCCCGGAGGAAAAATTACTGAAACCGAGGATATCGAAGGAGTGACATATTATTGCTACACAGTCGAGAATCTTCAGGAATTCAATATGATTCTCAATGACGGTTCGGGTCAGACAGAGGATATAAAGGGTATAAAAGACACTACCTATGTGAAGTATGAAGGAGGCGGCAACTATACGCTTTCAAGTGTTCCTTTCGGTGGCAATGTAGATCCCATTGATCCTATTGATCCGGTTGAGCCAACAGGCGACTGTGTCGTATATTTCGACAACTCAGGTATGCACTGGCCGGCTGTCACCATACACTACTGGGGCGGAAGCTCGGCTTCACAATGGCCCGGTGTAGCTATGAAGCAGCTTTCTTGCGGACATTATTATTATTCAATCCCCAAGAACAGTACCGGTATCGTGTTCAATCATCCCAATGATGAGAACATGCAGTCGGATGATATCACTCCCGTACATGGTACGATATATAAGGTGACCGGCAATAAGTCTTCTGAGATCGTAGGAACACATAATTGTGTTATTTCCGGTGTCGAGACTATTTATTCTGCCGACGAAGCTCCAGCGGAACTTTACAACCTTCAGGGTGTAAAAGTGACCAATCCCGGTCCGGGTCTCTATATCGTTGTAAAGGGTGACAAATCTAATAAGATTGTAATCAGATAAAAATTATTTCAAATATTATAAAGCGGGCTGCCTGATGGTGGCCCGCTTTTTTAGGCTCCATCCACTAAAATTTCTAAATGCCAGGGTCGCAGATGTGCCTTGGATATCGCTTTGCAGATTCAGGAG
>JAIDPP010000078.1 GCA_029062725.1 Muribaculaceae bacterium
TAATAGATATATATCTGAGATATAATAGATATGAATCTGAGATATAATAGATATAATAAAAAAATTCACTCTTCCCAGAGATGGATTTTTCCATTAATAGACCGGGCTACATCTATTAAGCGCTGGTTTGATGACCCTCGGAAGAGGAGGTCAGTGTCTCTCAGAGCCTCCACAAAAGGAGAATCCACAACAACTTCCGCACCCTCCACAGCCTTAAGGAGTCGAGGAAATAAAAGGATCTCCTCCCAACGGAATCCGGTAAAAACCCATACGTTTCTACCGTTCTCTTTAAGACAGCGGATGAATTTAGCGGTAAACTCCGGATGGTAGAGCGGATCGCCTCCCGAGAGTGTGACATCGAAATCTTCCTCCTCTACAATATCCATAAGTTGTCGGATGGAGTAGGGGGTTCCGGCGTTGAAATCCCAGGATTCAGGATTATGGCATCCCGGGCAGTCATGACGGCACCCCGCAAAGTATATGGAAGTACGAAAACCGGGGCCATCCACAGTGGTGCCCCGGATTATATCCAAGATATTAATGTAATCATTCATGGACTACGCGATCTTTCAGTTCGGCGAGTTTGCCTGAGTTCCAGCGGTCGGTAGTCCCGACAAGATAACCCGTAATACGTTGTATGGTCTCGAAGCGGGTACCGCATTTTGGACAGCAGTCCACATTCTTCTCGGCATTCTCATATCCGCATTTCGGACAGTGGTTACGGTTGTGGTTAACGGAACCGTATCCTATGTCATACTTATCCATCATATCGACTATCTGCATTATAGCCCTTTCATTATGGGTGGCATCCCCATCGATTTCTACGTAGAATATATGGCCACCCCGGGTCAGGTCGTGATAGGGAGCCTCGATCTTCGCTTTATGTCGCGGAGAGCAATGATAATAGACGGGAACATGATTGGAGTTTGTGTAGTAGTCTTTGTCAGTCACTCCGGGAATCACACCGAAAGCGACCCGGTCAGTCTTTGTGAATTTGCCCGAAAGACCCTCGGCGGGAGTGGCGAGCACCGAATAATTGTGGCCGTATTCCTTGCAGAAACCGTTCACGCGGTCGCGCATGTGGGTCACGATTTTCAAGCCTAACTCCTGTGCAAAGTCGCTTTCGCCGTGGTGGTGTCCGGTTAAGGCAATCAGACATTCCGCCAGACCGATAAATCCTATTCCGAGTGTTCCTTGATTGATGACGGGTTCGATTGTCTGGTTCTTGTCGAGCGCCGCGGCTCCGTTCCAGAGCACGCTCATCACAAGAGGGAACTGCTTGGCAAGGGCGGTCTTCTGGAAATTGTATCGCTCATGCAACTGGAGAGCAGTGATGTCGAGCACATTATCAAGTTTCTGGAAGAATTTTGCAATTCTTTCCTCCAAATTCTCTATACCCATGCACTCTATTGCAAGACGCACTATATTAATTGTGGAGAATGAGATATTACCGCGTCCAATAGAAGTTTTTTCTCCGAACCGGTTTTCGAATACTCTTGTTCGGCATCCCATTGTAGCCACCTCATATCTGTATCTTTCAGGGTCGTCCTCACGCCAGTTTTCATGGCGGTTGAAACTTGCATCAAGATTCAGGAAGTTGGGGAAGAACCTACGGGCCGTAACCTTGCAGGAGAGGCGGTAAAGGTCATAATTGGGATCTTCTGGTAGATAGGACACACAGAGTTTCTTTTTCCATA
>JAIDPP010000079.1 GCA_029062725.1 Muribaculaceae bacterium
TCTGCTTTGTTCAAAGCAAACACAATTTCCTGAAGTCTGTCAGAAGCATCTATAAAAGATAGCCCCTTACAGCTGTTTATTACATATTTTAATTCTTCAAAAGTCATTTAACAGTGTTTGAAAAGGGGAGATTGTATTGCAAATATAGGTAAAAATTCTGAAATTTCCTTTTTTGTCAAGTTTAATTGTAAGTTATCGTACAATCGTTTTTCACGATTACTCATTTTTCAATTGGGTAGCATCTATCTGGAATTTCTGCATTATCCGGAAGCCGAATTTTGGAGGGATGAGGTTTTATCAATGATCATTTGATAAGCATTGAGGCGGCGAGGTCATCGGCGACCTTGTCTCCTTTGGTTACGCGTATAATCTCGATTGCGAAGGAGAGGGTAGTGCCGGGTGCTTCTGTAGTGATAAGGCCGGACTCCACGACTACCCCCTGCCTCACATACGTTCCGCCCCGCTTCTCGATCAGTTTGCCGAGACCCGGATAGCAAGTAGCCCTTTTTCCCTTCAACACTCCCAATCTTGCCAATACGATAGCGGGAGCTGCGCAGATTGCGGCGAAGCGTCCCCCTTTTTCAAAATGGGCTGTAAGGATATCCTTCACTTCCTGGTTTTTATAGAGGTTCCATGCACCGGGATCTCCCCCCGGAAGGATTAGCCAGTCGGCTTCAGAGGTATCTACATCAGTGATCAACACGTCGGCGACCAATGTCTGTCCCGTTGCCCCCTTGACATTTAGAATATCCGACACAGCCACCGAAACAACCGGAATCTGTGCCCTTCTCAGAACGGTGATAGTGGTGGTTGCCTCCAACTCATCGACTCCGTGAGCCAAAAAGATATAGGATTGTTTTGTCATTTCGCCCTGATTAATAGTTTTTATTGAATGAAACCTTAGTAGGTACTAAAGACAGTTTATGTCTCCACTTGCGAATTTAACGAAAATATCTGAGAGCAGGAGAGCGAGGGGAGGAAAATCAAACCGGGTTTGATTGGGGGCATGATAAATTTTTATTAGTTTTGTGGAAAAGTTATCCATTTATGTGCTCATACCACCTAATTACCAAATGCAGCAATAATAGATCATATCATGTCGCATGTTAGATTCGATATCCGTAACTATATGGCTATAACGGCCATATTGATGGTGCTGGTTATGACGGTGCTGGATGTGACGCTTGTGAATGTGTCGCTACCGGTGCTTGCTGTCGAACTGGGGATTTCTGATTCAATGACAGTCTGGATAGTAACGGTTTATCAGCTTGTGATAACGATGCTGCTTCTGCCCCTATCCTCTGCCGGCGATCTTTTCAGTTACCGGCGAAATTTCCTGACAGGGGTTGTGATTTTTACAGCGGCTTCGGTCTTATGCGCTATGTCGCAGTCGTTTACGGCTATCGTTATATCGCGTGGCATTCAGGGGATAGGAGCGGCCTGCGTGATGAGCGTCAATATCGCCTTGACACGCCTCATCTATCCCCGTGAGATTCTGGGACGCGGCATGGCGTTGAACGCGATGGTTATTGCGGTTGCCACGGCGGCAGGCCCAACTATTGCAGGTGCTATCTTAGCTGTGGCTTCCTGGCATTGGCTCTTCCTTATCAACATACCATTCGGCGTGGTGGCATTCCTTATCGGTAAGCGGCTGCTGCCGGCTAATCCTCCCAGAGAGCATAAAGTCAGGTTCGACCGGGTGAGCGCTGTGGAAAACGTGATAGTTTTCGGACTGGTGTTCTATTCCTTAGGGACTTTCGCACGTAATGGAGATACGGCGACCGGCATCATCCTCCTTGCGGTGGGCCTGGTTACAGGAGCTTTCTATATTCGACGTCAACTCGGACGCGAGCAACCTATGTTTCCGGTCGATCTGTTCAGGATTCCTCTCTTTTCGCTGAGTATCGCTACATCGGTATGCTCTTTCATAGCCCAGAATTTGGTGATGATCTCCCTCCCTTTCCTTTTCCTGAACAACTTCGGTTTTTCGGAAATCACCACAGGGCTGCTGATGACTCCGCTCCCTTTGGCAACGATGATCGTGTCGCCCCTTGCCGCGCGGTTTGTGGAGGGTCATAACCCGGGACTGACGGCGGCCGTCGGGATGGGCGTTTATGCGTGCGGGGTGATACTTATCTCTCTGCTCGGCGACTCATCAGCCACGGAATGGCAGGTTGTCTGGAGGATGGCTCTCTGCGGAATAGGCTTCGGAATGTTCCAGACCCCCAACAATGTGGTTATGGTGCTGGCAACTCCGTTGAAGCGGACCGGAGGTGCCGGAGGAATGCAGAGCACCGCCCGGCTTGTTGGCCAGACACTGGGAGCTACGCTGGTGACGCTCCTTTTCGCCGTCGCCCTTCCTGGCTGGGCGATCCATGCGTGCCTTTTTGTGGCCGTCGGTATGTCAGTTATCGCCGGAGTGCTTAGTCTGTCGCGCATCGGAAGAATTAAGACTACCCAGAAAAAATAGTGCAAAAAATTTGCGGATATAAAAAATAAGTTATAAATTTGCTGACATAAGGAATAAAAAGATGAAAAAGAGTATAAATATACAGTTCTGGTGGTGCATCGGATATAATCTCCGATAGCATTGACTGCATATTTTCCTCATTAGCCCTGTTTGCTTACAGTAAAGTTTATTGTTGAGGCCATCGGTGAGTTTCGTCCGATGGTTTTTTCATATTTACCGGCCAATCTTTGTCCCGTATATACCGGGAATCCCTGTTTTTTACCCTTTGATAACTCATAAGTCATGGATAATACAACAACTACCTTCTACGACCCGTACCTGCCCGTGGATGAGAACGGATACTACGGCCCCTTCGGCGGAGCATATATACCGGAGATCCTACATTCTAATGTGGAGAAGCTCAAGGAGGCATATTTCCGGTATGTGGATGATCCGGGATTCAATGCCGAATATGAGCGTTTGCTCAGGGAGTATGTGGGCCGTCCCACGCCCCTCTACCATGCGCGGCGACTTTCGGAGAAATATGGGACGCGGATCTTCCTTAAGCGCGAGGACCTCTGCCATACAGGCGCCCATAAGATCAACAACGCCATCGGTTCCGTCTTGCTCGCCAAGAGGATGGGAAAGAGCCGCATAATCGCAGAGACCGGCGCCGGGCAGCACGGTGTGGCCACGGCTACCGTATGCGCGCTGATGGGACTTGAATGTGTGATTTATATGGGAGCAACGGATGTATCCAGACAGCGTCCGAATGTCGAGAGGATAAGGATGCTTGGTGCAGAGGTCAGGGCTGTGGAATCGGGTAACAAGACCCTTAAAGACGCAACAAACGAGGCGATCCGCGACTGGTGCTGCAATCCCGCAGACACTTTCTATGTGATCGGAAGCACTGTGGGACCGCACCCTTATCCGCAGATGGTTGCGAGGTTCCAGTCTGTTATCAGCCGCGAGATAAGGAATCAGCTGATGGAGCAGACCGGAAGGGAACTCCCGGATTATGTTATCGCCTGCATCGGAGGTGGAAGCAATGCCGCAGGAGCTTTTTATCATTTCCTCAAGGAGGACTCCGTGAGGCTCATCGCCGCGGAAGCCGCCGGATTGGGAGTGGATAGCGGAGAAACGGCCGCCACCATCAAATTAGGTAAAGAAGGGATTATACATGGTTCCAGAACCCTGGTTATGCAGACCGGCGACGGTCAGATCGTGGAGCCCTATTCAATATCCGCCGGTCTCGACTATCCCGGCGTGGGTCCGCTCCATGCCTACCTCGCGAAAACCGGGCGCACGGAAGTGACGGCCGTTACCGATAACGAGGCTCTCAGAGCCGCCGGGAATCTCACGCGCCTCGAGGGAATTATTC
>JAIDPP010000008.1 GCA_029062725.1 Muribaculaceae bacterium
GCCTTGCCCAACAGCGGATTGAGGTTGGCGCCCTCATAATAGAGAAGACCTCCGGCATCGTGTACGAGCTTGGCAATCTCCATTATCTCGGTCTCGAACATTCCGAGAGTGTTCGGGTTGGTCATCATAATTCCTGCCACCGTATCGTCGAGCAGAGGCTTCAGATCTTCTACGTCGATTGAACCGTTGGGCTTGGACTTCACCTCCACGACCTCCAGACCGGCTACCATCGCTGATGCTGGGTTTGTGCCATGAGCAGAATCAGGAACGATCACCTTGCGGCGCTTCTCATCTCCGCGCGAGAGATGATACTGGCGCATTACCATCAGACCGGTCAGCTCTCCGTGCGCACCGGCGTAAGGATTGAGCGTGAACTCCGCAAGACCCGCGATATTTGAAAGGGCCCGCTGTAGGTTCCAGTAAAGCTCGAGAGCGCCCTGAGCTGTCTCCGACGGCTGGAGGGGATGAAGTCCGGAAAACTCCGGCATGGCTGCTATCTCTTCGTTGATCTTGGGATTATACTTCATTGTACAGCTTCCCAGAGGATAGAATCCGGTATCTACGCCGAAATTCTTAGACGATAGATTGGTGAAATGACGCACTACATCAAGTTCGCTCACCTCCGGAAGTTCCGGACTTTCCTTGCGCAGAAGGCCGGAAGGTATATCCTTGAGAGCGTCGCAGCCGTAATTGTCGGCCGGAAGTTCGTAGCCTTTGCGACCGGGGCGCGACAGCTCGAATATAAGTTTATCGTAATATTTCATCTTTTCTCCCTTCAGGCCTCCAGCATTAAGGTTACGAGGCGGTCAATCTCCTCTTTCGTTCTCTTCTCTGTCACTGCGAACATCACGCGGCCGTCGCCGAGGCTTACGCCGCCCATGATGCCATTCTCAAGCAGACGCGCATTGACTTTCTCGAGGTCAAGGTCGGTCTTCACTACAAATTCCTTAAGGAACGGGCGATCGAACACGGGCTGGAAGCGTCCTGATTCGATCAGTTTATTGTAGAGATAGTGTGCGCCGTCAGCTGAAAGGACATTCACCTCACGCAGACCCTTCTCTCCGAGAAGAGAAAGATAAATGGTGGCGTAAAGTGCCATGAGACTCTGGTTGGAGCAGATGTTGCTTGTTGCCTTCTCGCGGCGGATATGCTGCTCCCGGGCTTGGAGAGTCAGTACGTAACAACGCTTTCCCGAGCCATCCACCGTGGCGCCTACAACACGGCCGGGCATTTTGCGTATCAACGACTGACGGCAGGATAGGAATCCGAGGTAAGGACCTCCGAACTGCATGGGCATTCCGAGGGTCTGACCGTCGCCGCATGCGATGTCGGCGCCCCATTCCGCCGGCGAGCGCAGAACTGCGAGAGTCGAAGGATCGACATACATCGCCATCAACGCCTTGGCAGCATGAATATCGTCGGCAAAACCCGAGAAGTCCTCTATGATTCCGTATCTATTAGGGGAAGGAAGAATTACGCCCGCAACATCGCCGGAGGCAAGAAGCTCTTTCATGGCCTCGCGGTCGGTAGCCCCATCCTTTTCAGGAACAACGGTGATATCCACTCCGTGGAATTTGGCGTAGGTCTTTACGACTGCGGACACATGCACCGGAAGTGTGGCGGAGATAAGCACACGGTTGCGTTTCTTGGCTGAAGCCACCATCATGAACATCGCTTCTGCGGCAGATGTCGCGCCATCATACATCGAGGCGTTGGTGGATTCAAGGCCGGTAAGCTCGGTGATCATGCTCTGATATTCGAAAATATACTGGAGCGTGCCCTGGGAGATCTCCGGCTGATAGGGGGTATAAGCTGTGTAAAATTCGCTTCTTTCGAGAAGATGGGGAATCACGGAGGGGGCGTAATGGTCATATACGCCGTTGCCGCCGAAGACGGTCAGCCCTTTATTCTTATCGGCGAGTTCGCGGAAATGGCTGCGTAACTCGATCTCCGACATGGAGGAGGGAATATCGTAATCCTCCTTGAAGATCACCTCAGCAGGGATATCGGAGAAGAGCTCATCCACCGACCCTACTCCGATTTTCTCCAGCATCAAGGCGATATCCTCATCGGTATGGGGGATATAACGGTTGCTCATTATACGTTTGATTCTTATATTAATGTGCTAAAGAATGGAATCGGGCTATTAGCCTTCGCATATCTTGCTGTAGGCCTCGGCGTCGAGAAGACCGTCAACTTGAGAAGGATCCGACATGGCGATCTTTATAATCCATGTGCCGAAAGCATCCTCGTTGATTGCTTCGGGACGGTCCTCAAGCTCCTCGTTGATTTCGATCACGCTTCCCGAAACGGGGGTATAGAGGTCGCTGGCAGCCTTTACCGACTCAACTGCACCGAACTCATCGCCCGCCTCGAGTTCATCTCCTACTTCAGGCATATCGACGTAAACGATATTGCCGAGAGCGTGCTGGGCGTAATCGCTGATACCGATAACGGCTACATCACCGTCAACCCTTACCCACTCGTGAGACTCCGCATAGCGGCAGCTTTCATCTATCTTGCTCATAATATTTTTCTGGTTTTATTGATTTCGTTGTTAATTTCCGCTGTTCGCGGCTTTTCGGTTTTCCGAGGTAGAATCCTCGTTATTTCTTATAGTTTTTGTCGTAGAATCTTTTCTTGACAACCTTCGCGGGGAAGGTTTTCTTACGGATACGAACCTCCACGTCGGTGCCGAGTTTGTCGTATGGCTTGTCGATCATAGCCATCGCCACGCTCTTTCCTGTAGATATGGAACGGTAACCGGTAGTGATCTCCCCAACCTTCTCACCGTTTACCTCCACGGGATAACCATGACGAGGAATAGCGTTTCCTTCAAGCTCGAGACCCACGATGCGGCGTTTCACTCCCTCTGCCTTCTGCTTGGCAAGAGCCTCTTTGCCGATGAATTCCGGTTTGTCGAGCTTGACGAACATAGAAAGACTGGCCTCGATCGGGGTAATGTCATCGGCAAGTTCATCGCCATAAAGCGGCAGGCCTACCTCGAAACGGAGAGTATCGCGACAACCCAGACCGCAGGGCTGGACACCGGCCTCCATCAACTTATCCCACACACGGCGGATGTAATCGTGAGAGCCGTAAATTTCGAAGCCAT
>JAIDPP010000080.1 GCA_029062725.1 Muribaculaceae bacterium
TACAAATCCCTGAAATAAAAACAAATATCAACTAATCTAATTACTAAGATGAAACCAAATTACCTGTCTCATTTTATCATAGGAGCATTGGGTATTGCTGCCTTTCCCGGACTGGCAATTCCTCCGATCGCGTCGGGTTATGGCATTTTTGAGATGCCTGCCGTAATAGAATCCAAATCCAATAAGAATATTTCTTCTACTCAGGACGCAAAAGCTGCGGTCGGATCTGACGAATCATCATCCTATACAGATGACGAAGGGAATGTGCATATCTATAAGGATTATTTTCATTTCAAACTTTATTCCGAGTCTTTTTTAGGAGTGGAGAGAGGGGCTGAGGTTTTCCCGGGCTGGAATACCTGGGATCACTCGATAGATGTCCTTTCCATGTTTCCTGATGGCCGCATCATGATTCCCTCGACAATAGAATATGAGGGAAAAGTATATGATGTAGTGGCATTCGGGGAATTCGGCAACATCAAGGGAATTTCCGAATTTATCCTCCCTCCTACCCTGCGGCGTATTAACCACGGGGCACTTGAAGCTAAATACACCACCGGCAGAGGGAGCAATATTGATACCTACGGATCAGCTGCAGGCCTATGAAGGGATGCAGATCACCGGGATAACTTTCGGGAATTCATTCTCCGAATCCGCCTACGGCTTCATTGAACGTCTTTCAACGGGTGAACGTCTTGCTTTCCAGCAATTCACACCTTTGGAACAAAGTGCCACATGCCATATCCGGTTTGATAGTCCCTACACTATACAGCCAGGTGACGAGGATATTCTGGTTGGAGTGGGATTTGAGGACATCGGTAATTTCGGCTATTCCAAAATGATTAACCCGGTAGGTAATTACTGGCGCGAAATAGGAGATACGGAATGGATACACGGTGACCCGAGCTCAATGACTTGTATGCCATCTGATAATGCATGGAGATGGAGCGTGTCTATCGAAGGAGAGAAGCTCCCTGTTGACGGACGCCTGATGAATATAGAGGTGGAGCAGGATAAAGATGCCCGCTTATATCGGATATCCGGGATTTTCAACAACATGTCAGGGCTGGCAGCATCCCAAATCGGTGTATCTTATAAGGCTCCATCCACTAAAATTTCTAAATGCCAAGGCACATCTGCGACCCTGGCATTTAGAAATTTTAGTGGATGGAGCCTAATAAAGGGGTGTTAGACAATATCTGATATCATCGGAAAGGATTACGGCTCATCCATTTCCATGCAGGCATGACACTTACCTTAAGTCCCTCATACATGATTTCATCTTCCTCGTCAAAAGTAATTATCATACATTCCCGGCAGCCCGTAAAATCGGAAGCTGATTTAAGGCCCCTTAACTCACGACTTAGTGTATCAGCATCCGTGATGGTCCAACAAACCTGTATCAGCATCAAAATCTCATCTTCATTCTGAACTATGAAATCACATTCATATCCAACAAGGAAATAAGATATATTATAAAAAGGATCCTTATATCGTCTTAAATGAAGATATACGGCATTCTCAAGCATCTTACCTTCATCTTCACCAGTGGTGGTTGTCACTGCATCGCGCATACCGTTATCTATAAAATAATATTTCGGTTGACCCGTAGCCTCCTTTACCACTGACCTTGACCATTTGTTAACCTTATAAAACATAAATATCTGACATGTCATATCTGCCAAATCATATAAACGGTTCTTATCTACCTTTCTACCTTGAGA
>JAIDPP010000081.1 GCA_029062725.1 Muribaculaceae bacterium
AACCTCATGGCTATCAAGCAGCTCCTTATTCTCAAACGGATAATGGATTTGAGCATAAGGCATCGCGCCTGAATCAAACCATACGTCAATAAGGTCAGCCTCCCTCTTCATTGGTTTCCCGGACTCGGAAACAAGAACTATATCGTCAACATAAGGACGGTGAAGATCGATGGTGTCATAGTTATACTTATTGAAGTCTCCGGGCACGAATCCTTTATCTTTCAATGGATTAGACATCATTACTCCAGCCTTGACAGCATCATCAATACGATCGGAAAGTTCGGAATATGAACCTATGCATACCTCCTCCTTTCCATCCTCTGTCCGCCAGATCGGAAGCGGCGTACCCCAATAACGACTTCTGGAAAGATTCCAGTCCTGGACATTTTCAAGCCATTTTCCAAATCGGCCTGTTCCGGTAGAAGCCGGCTTCCATTTAATAGTGTCATTGAGTTCAATCAGACGCTCCCGAGCCTCAGGAGTTCTAATAAACCAACTGTCAAGAGGATAATATAACACAGGCTTGTCCGTACGCCAGCAATGAGGATAATTATGCACATGCTTCTCCATCCGGAACGCACGTCCATCCTGCTTCATGGCCACACACAGGCGTACGTTCAGGTCCTCGGCCTTATTTGCCGCCTCCTCATCGTATCTACCGTCAATAGTAAATTTAGGGTCGTATGCGTTCTTGACAAACTCCCCCTGATATTTTGCATAATCATCTACATTTACACAAGTCTCCACGAACTCGGGGGCAAGCTCATCAATAAGATAGAATTTACCGGTCAGATCAACCATCGGACGCGTCTCACCTTTCTTATTGACCATAAACAGAGGTGGTATATCAGCGGCCTTAGCCACCTTTGCGTCATCAGCACCAAATGTGGGTGCGATATGTACGATTCCCGTACCGTCATCCGTTGTCACATAATCTCCGGGGATAACACGGAAAGCCTCTGACTCTAACTCCACAAAACAATCTGTCCCGACAGAGAAAACCTTTTCAGGATTTTTTTCTGCGTAAGCCTTCGCATATTCTGGAGCAAAATCAGTGAGCTTCTCAACAGGTTTAACCCAGGGCATCAACTGCTCATACTTCATCCCTACAAGATCAGATCCCTTCCATTTCCCGACAATCTCGTAAGGAATAACCTTATCTCCGGGTTTGTAGGAATCCAGCGGGAGTTCCTTTCCCTCTTTCTTGAAGTAGGAGGAAACAAGGACTTCAGCCATTACGATCGTAATCCTTTCAGCAGTATAAGGGTTGTATGTCCTTATTGCTACATAATCGAATGTAGGCCCTACGCATAAAGCTGTATTTGAAGGTAGAGTCCAAGGAGTAGTGGTCCAAGCCATAAAACAAGACTTTCCCCAACCTTTCATTTCCTCCTTAGGATCACAGATAGTGAAAAGAGCGGTTGCAGTAAGGTCTTTAACATCGCGGTAACATCCGGGCTGGTTAAGCTCATGTGAACTTAGGCCGGTACCTGCTGCCGGAGAATATGGCTGGATCGTATATCCTTTATAGAGATACCCTTTTTTATAAAGTTGCTGCAGCAACCACCATACGGATTCGATATATTTGTTATCATAGGTAATGTAGGGATTGTCAAGATCAACCCAATATCCCATCTTATGAGTGAGGTCGGTCCATTCCTTGGTGTATTTCATCACCTCCCTGCGGCATGCTGCGTTGTATTCATCAACAGAAATTTTTTTACCAATATCCTCTTTTGTGATTCCGAGAGTCTTTTCCACGCCTAACTCCACGGGAAGTCCGTGCGTGTCCCATCCGGCCTTACGCTTCACATGGAAGCCTTTCATAGTTTTATACCGGCAGAAGATATCCTTTATGGTTCGTGCCATCACATGGTGGATTCCCGGCATACCGTTGGCGCTCGGAGGTCCCTCGAAAAAGACGAATGTCGGGCACCCCTCCCTTTCCTTCATGCTTCGCTCAAAAAGGGAATGTTCGTCCCAAATTCCCAACATCTCCTTATTGATGTCAGAAAGATTGAGCTGTTTGCTATATTCCTTGAAACTTTTCATATTTCGTTGGATTTCTTTTATCCTTATTCAATTTGCCGTTTTCAAAACTTGGAGCCTTTTGCACCCTTAGCTCCTTTTACACCTCCCCCAAGAGCAAAGATATTCTGGTCGTATGTGAACGTCTTGCGTTCAGCATCTCGCTTTCTCTTCAGAGCAAGGGAGACAAGACGATCCATCAGTTGCTCGAAAGTAATGCCGGATGCCTCCCAAAGATAAAATGAAAGCGAACCGGGGATGGTATTGATCTCGTTAACATAAACAGAATTGTCCGACTCATCCACCATGACATCGATACGACTCACACCATGACATGACAGGACGCGGAAAGTCTCGCCGGCAAGATGACGAATTTTTTCGCTCATTTCCTCAGGAAGATCGGCAGGAATCCTCTTTTCGCTTGCGTGCATTCCTTCCGTTCCTTTGGAGCCTCCCATATATTTATCCTCGTAGGAAAGGAAATCGCCTGTCTTGATCGGCTCCTCGCACACGGAAGATATATGATCGTCGGCATCGCCCAAAACAGAACAATTTATCTCTTTAAGCCGTTCAATCATGTGCTCCACGATGATACGCTGCGAGAATTTCTCGGCATTATTGACTTTCTCTACAAGCTCTTCACGGTTTGATGCTTTTCCAATCCCCACACTCGAACCGAGATTGGCCGGCTTGACGATGACAGGATATGACAGTTTATCCTCTATTTTATTTATTATCCGATCACGGTCCGCTATCCATTCTTTATCTGTGAACCAGACGTAATCCACCACCGGAATCCCACATTCACGAAGAATCATTTTCATCGTGATTTTATCCATGCCGTTGGCACTTGCCAAAGTATTGCATCCTGCGTAAGGGATGCCGATAGACTCGAGGACGCCCTCAAAAATACCGTCTTCGACATTTGAGCCGTGGAGCACGGGGATAACGACATCGAGTTTGGTGAGCACGGACGAAC
>JAIDPP010000082.1 GCA_029062725.1 Muribaculaceae bacterium
GTATTGATGCTCGTGCTGCTCTCCTCTTTGGCGATGGGCGACGTGAAGGGAATGGAGTTGCTGATGTCGATCGGGAAACTGATGTTCTTCCTTATAATTTGGTTTATCGTAGGTGTCTATATTCTGCCGACTTTCCTTACTAAATCAAGGGAGTTTCTGAATGACGAGACGCTGCTTATCGTAGCTATGGGTCTTTGCTTCTCTATGGCGATCTTCAGCGTCGTATGCGGCTTTTCCCTCGAACTCGGCGCTTTCGTGATGGGTTCCATACTTGCAGGTACGGTACTTGCCGAGAGGATGGAGAAGGTGATTCAGCCGGTGAAGAATCTTTTCGGTGCGGTATTTTTTATCTCTGTCGGAATGATGGTGGACCCGACGGTGCTTGTCACCTATTGGTGGCAGATCCTTATATTAGCGGCCGTGGTGATCGTAGGCATGATTACCTTCGGCACCCTCGGTATGCTTGTCACTGGCCAGAACCTGAAAGTGGCGATGGAGAGTGGCTTCACTCTGACTCAGGTCGGCGAGTTCTCCTTCATCATCGCTTCCTTAGGAATGTCGCTCGGAGTGCTGAATGAATCCCTCTATCCTATCATAGTGGCCGTATCGGTGCTGACGATTTTCACTACCCCCTATTTCATCTCAATGGCCGACGGGGCATACGCCATCGTGGAACGGCATCTTCCCAAAGGGCTCAACTTCCTCATCTCGAGATATTCCAAGCAAGTGACCGATTCTAATGAGACCAAACGTCTGTGGAGCGCGATCATAAAACGCTATCTCTGGAGAATCGTCCTTTATTCGGTGATACTGCTGGCGGAGATTCTCGTTTCGCGAGAGTTTCTATTCCCGTTCCTCGAGAATCATTTTGAGAAGTTCGGCCATCTCGCCGCGACGGTCATCACTATGGCCGCAATGGCTCCCTTTCTTTTCGCTCTCTCCTTTTCCACCACCCGGCCTGATGAAAGGATACGCCTCCATCAGACGGCGTCGTTCTATGATGTGCCTTTGGTGGCGATGAGGATTATACGCTATCTTGTGGCTTTGTTCTTTATCGTGTATTTCTGCACTCTCGCATATTCTACAGTGGTCGGCTGGCTGGTCGGAGCGGGTTGCTTCGTGCTGGTTATGATTTTCGCCTCGACCAAACTGGCGTCACACTATAAGAATATGGAGACCCGTTTCATGGATAACCTCAATATCCGGGAGAACACCCGGCTGGGTATCAACAACAATCTCGTCGATGACCTCCACCAGGCATTTATCGAAGTCGGACAGTGCTCACCTTTCGTCGGCGACCGGCTGAAGGATTCCGGACTGCGCCGCGACTATGGAGTGAGCGTGTCGAGCATCCAGCGCGGAGAAGATTATATGCCCCTCCCTTCAGCCGAGGCGCGCATCTTCCCGGGAGATATCCTGGGAGTTATCGGCACTGACGATCAGCTAAAGCATCTCAACGAGGATATAGAGGCCTCGAGAAATCTGACAGCCATACGCAACGATCAGCCGAAAGTGGAGCTGCAGAGCATAACGCTGACCGAGACGTCGCCGATTATCGGCATCCCGTTGGGCCAGACCGATATCCAGAAGGATTATTATTCGATGATTGTGAAGATTCAGCGCGATGAAGATCATTTCATCATGCCCACGCCCGATGTCGTGCTCCGGGCAGGTGATGCTGTCTGGGTTGTCGGCGATCCCTCGCAGTTCCCGATTATGAAGACGGGAAGTGAATGAAAGATGCCTATCTCTCAGCCCGCATGGGATTATGGAGGAAATCATCATAGGAGAGGCGGATCCCCTCTTCAAGTTCGGTGGTATAGGTCCAGCCCAAGGAAGTGGCTTTACTTACGTCAAGAAGTTTCCGGGGCGTTCCGTTTGGGCGTGTGGTGTCCCAAAGTATCTCTCCTTCAAAACCTACCACCCTTGCCACCATCTCGGTAAGCTCCCGGATGCTCAGCTCCTTTCCCGTACCGGCGTTCACAGTCTCGTTGCCGGAATAATTATTCATAAGGAATACACATAGATTGGCCAGATCATCTACATAAAGAAACTCCCTTAACGGAGAGCCGTCGCCCCAGCAAGTCACGCTCCCGGCGCCGCTCGCCTTAGCCTCGTGGAACCTCCTGATCAGGGCCGGGAGCACGTGCGAATGTTCCGGATGATAGTTGTCGTTAGGACCGTAGAGATTTGTCGGCATTACGGATATGAAATCCGCCCCATACTGGCGGTTAAGATATTCACAGTATTTGAGCCCCGAAATCTTGGCTAAAGCGTATGCCTCGTTGGTCTGCTCGAGTTCGGAGGTCAGCAGACAACTCTCCGGCATCGGTTGGGGGGCCATACGCGGATAGATGCATGACGAACCCAGGAATTCAAGTTTCCGGCATCCGTTGCGCCACGCTGCATTGATGACATTCATCTCCAGCATCATATTCTCATACATGAAATCAGCGGGCGCCGAGGCATTGGCAACGATCCCTCCTACCTTCGCGGCGGCAAGAAACACATATTCGGGCCTCTCCTCCTCGAAAAAGGCATTGACCGCGCGCTGGTCGGTCAAGTCGAGTTCCGAATGGGTGCGTGTCACGATATTGTCATATCCCTGGCGGCGAAGTTCCCTGACGATCGCCGACCCGACCATCCCCCGGTGGCCGGCCACATATATCTTATCTCCTTTTTTCATATTTCCCTTTTTCAGAATTGTTTAGGATAAACCATAATGAGATTGTGCCGGCTGAAGTGCCTTCCAAGGAAGCCCGGCATACTGTCCAACTCGGAGCAGCACGACAGCGACCCTTTCCTGGCACCGATCACGACCAGAATATCCTCTTCCGTTATCTGACCGGAAAGCAGGATGAAGTCGTCCCAGACACACATCGTCCGGAATTCATATCTGACCTCGTAGCCCCCCTCAGTCAGGGCGGCGCGCATATATTCCTCCGTCTTGGGATAAGCCAGGATGATAAGGCGCGCCCCGATGGCGGCTCCCAAATTGGCGAGACGC
The DNA here is from genome assembly GCA_029062725.1 of Muribaculaceae bacterium. Classification (GTDB taxonomy): domain Bacteria; phylum Bacteroidota; class Bacteroidia; order Bacteroidales; family Muribaculaceae; genus Lepagella. The sequence continues at coordinate 3,008 of JAIDPP010000082.1, forward strand.
ATTATCCAGAGCTGAAACCCGGTCTCGAACTCGGCGTTCTCAGGCACCACTATAAATATACGGTCAACTGTATTAAGCGGTATGAAACACCGCGACATGAATATCATCTTGTTGGTGGAGCGTAGCAGCTGTTCGACCATCGATCCGTAGAAGGTATCCACGATATTCCCTTTACGGTGAAGCCCTATGATGAATTCGGTATTGTTTACCTCGCGCCCTACATTGCTGAGTGCCGATGCCACGTTGATATCGAACCGCTCTATCTCTTTGACTCTTATATCGGCGTTCTCGGCTGTCTGCACTGCCTCGCGCATAGCGTTGCGCCCCATCGCCTTCACCCCGGGATCATCCGAGTTTCTGACAAAGAGAGCACAGATCTCGCTCCTGTTGGCCGGCGCGCGCATGAAGAGAGCAAGTTTCATCAGTCCGGCCGACGTCAGCGGATTGGAGACTGCCACGACCTGACGGGCGTATTCTCCACGCCCCATATCCTCATGTGAAAGATCTTCGGCCGTAATGGCCATTCTGATCTTCTTTGCCGATCGCTCCGTAGCTAACGAGGAGACTATGCAGCAGAATAGGATCATCACCACAGCTCCATTCATCACATCCTCGCTCAGCATCCCGTATTCATATCCGATCATCGTGGCGGCGATGGTGGCGGCCGCCTTGCCGGAACTTAGTCCGAATATCAGACGGCGGTCAACAGCCGAGAAGCGGAACATCTTCTGCGCCCCGTATGCCGCAAGCCATTTGGCCACCAAAGCTACCAAGGTCATGTTTGCGGCTACCCAGGCTACATTCCAGCCTTTCACGATCACTCCGACATTTATAAGCATCCCGACTCCGATCAGGAAGTAAGGGATGAAGATCGCGTTGCCTACGAAGCGGATATTACGCATCAGCGACGACCGGTCCGGAATCATCTTGTTGAGGACAAGACCGGCGTAAAAAGCTCCTAAGATAGCCTCCAGACCGATCACCTTGGCCAACAGGGACGCGACGAACACGAGCGCCAGAATGAAGATAAACTGCGACACGGAGTCGTTGTTCTGCTTGAAGAACCGTCGCGTAAGCCATGGGAAGGACCACCCTACAACCGCCGCGTATATCACCATTAGCACCAGAAGTCTAACCACATCCTGCCATTGGAATGTGCCCCGGAGATGGACCGTCACCACTTGCGCCAAAGCGATGAGCGCAAGAAGCACGGCCACGATCGTGCCGCATACTGCCACTACTGCGGCACGCTGGTTGGAAAGACCGAACTTACTGACCGTCGGATAGCTTACAAGCGTATGGGAGGCATACATCGACGCTATGAGGACGGAGGTGGTCCAGTCAACGCCGAAAGCATAGCGCGACCCGAATATTCCGAACAGCATCGGCAGGCTGAACGACAACAGACCGAATACGATCCCTTTCTTCATGTATTTCCGCAGATGGAACATATCTATCTCCACCGCTGCGAGAAACATTATGTAGAGGATACCAACCTCACCGAATATCCTGAAACTCGAATCGCGGTCAAGAAGATTGAATCCGTAGGGGCCTACGGCCATACCGGCAAGGATCAGGCCTACGATCTGAGGAATCTTAAGCCTGCGAAACACCAATGGCCCGAGCAATATCACCAGCAATACAAGGAGGAATATCGCTACCGGCTGCTGAAGAGGGAATGAGAACACTTCGCTTTCTTTAGAGTGTGAATATTTCTTTGGCGTTGGCGTCCGTAACACGCTCCACCTCTTCGGGGCTTAGACCCAACACTTCGGCCGTCTTGTCGCGGACGGAACCCAAATAGGAGGATTCGTTCCTCTCCCCGCGATGAGGCACGGGAGCCAGATAAGGGGAATCGGTCTCGAGCACGATGCGGTCCAACCCTATCTCGGGAAGAGCTTCGCGGACCTTGGCCGCGTTCTTGAAAGTGACGACTCCGTTGATTCCGAACCATGGGTCGCACACCTCACGGATTCGCCTCACCTCCTCAGGGCCGTAGGTAAAACTATGGAATATCATCTTGGGACGCTCTCCCGTCTTGGAGGCGATCACTTCGAGAGCCTCCCCGAGGCCTTCTCGGCAATGGATGATAAGTGGCAGCCCGTGACGGACTGCCCAGTCATACTGTCTGGAAAATGCCTCCTTCTGCCCTTCCGGATTGGATTTATCCCAATAAAGGTCTATTCCGGTCTCACCTATGGCACTGAAGGATTCCGGAGAGGCTTCCAGAATATCCTCCATCCTGTCGAGAATCGAACCGGGATTGTCTCCAAGCTCTGTCGGATGAAGGCCGATCGCTATCCGGGTATTAGCCGGGTAGCGTCGGTGAAGGATTGTCATCGGGGCGATGGAATCGAAATCCACACCGGGGAATATCATCATTCCGACTCCTGAAGAAATGGCTCTCTCTACCGCAAGAACGCCCCCATCCTCATAGTCGGACATGTAGAGATGCGTGTGGGTATCGGTCATTTCTTTCTTCCTGTGAGTTTCTCTACCACGGCGCGGAAAGCCTCCTTATCATCGTCGCTCAGGGAAGTGGCCTTGAGGGCAGTAAGCGCCTTTGCCGAATAAGAGGAGATCTCCTGACGACAGATGGCCGAAAGGTTCATTTTTTCGTAGAGACGGGTCACGACCTTTACCTTGGTATCGCCGGCCGGTAGCTTCATAGCGTCGCTCAAGGCCTCGGCTTCAGGTCCTCCGATCGCCGCTCCACGCAGCATGAGATATGATTTCTTATTATTGTTGATGTCGCCTCCTATCGGTTTGCCGAATGTGGTGGAATCGCCGAACACATCCAGCCAGTCGTCCTGAATCTGGAAAGCGACGCCCAACATCATGCCGTATTCAAACATCTTGTCAGCGTCTTTTTCCGACGCGCCTCCGATAAGGGCACCGATCTTGCATGCCGCCCCGATAAGGGAGCCTGTCTTGTCCATGATCATGCGGATATAGTCTTCGAGAGTAACGTTGTCGGAGGTTTCGAAATCCATGTCGAGACGCTGTCCCTCATAGACTCTTATTGCCATGGAATTGAAGGTATCGAGCACGGCGCGAAGAAGGCTGTCGTCAACTTCGGTCATAAGCTGGGTGGCGAGGGTCAGCATGGTGTCGCCTGAAAGAATGGCGGCATTGACACCCCATTTTGCATAGACCGACTGCCGGCCGCGGCGTGTGTCGGAATTATCCATCACGTCATCGTGTAGAAGGGTGAAGTTATGGAACACCTCAATTCCGGCAGCGGCCGAAAAAGCTTCCGTAGCTTTTCCGCCGAAACAGTCGGCGGCCATGAGAAGCAACGACGGGCGAAGACGTTTCCCTCCTGATGCCAGCGCGTATGAGATAGGCTGGTAAAGGGTGTCAAGTATTCCTCCTGGGAGGTTGATTTCACGGATGGATTTTTCCATCTGAGCCGAGTAATCCGATATTCTTTTCATCTATATATGTGTTTTTGACTCTATTTAAATTAAATGGCCTCTGTATGAATGAAGCCCGAGAGACTGCATTATCTTAGATTGATAAATTTCTCGTAGATCTCTTTCTTCACATCCTTGTCTTTGTCAAGACGCAGAGCTTCTGTGAATCCGGTGACAAATCGGCGGTAGGTCGCCGTGTCCTCCCCGCAGACCTTCCTGAAATCCTCAATCTCTTTCTCGACATCCTTTGCCGATAGATTCTTCTCCCTCACCCGGGAAAGATAGCCGAGGCCGAGTTCGAGACCGAAGCTGACGGGATCGTTGGTTTTAACGCGGTTAAAAAGGATGAAGCGTTGGGAAAGTGTTATCTCCTCCTTGAGGCGGGTGGATTCGCGGATATAATCCTCGAGTTTCTCACCGGTATAGTTCGTCATCGCATAATCCTCGGCGATAGCGAGCGTATCGATCCGCAACCCTTTCTTTTGCCCGAGCGCGGCCTCGATCACAAACCGCGCGACAGAGTCAGGACTGGACGTTCGCATCACGTATGCCACTTTCTCAGTATCGCTAAGTTTGGCGAAGTCCTTAGGAAAGCCCGAGTCGCTCTCCGCGCCCTTTTTCCCGCATCCCGTCATGGCCAACATCGCCACGGCAATCGAAGCGAGGAAAACCATCATCTTTTTACCCGTCATCTTCATGGTCATAATTTCAAAAGAGAACCCATTATCCCCTATTCGGCCGGAAAAGAGGCAAAATCGGGGTGATTGATTAAAATTTACGCAAATTTACAAAAAAAGTGGTAAAATCTTATTGTCAATTCAGAGAAAAGCATTAACTTCGCAGTGCAAAAGAAAAAAATACATTTTGGAGTGGTGCTCGAGTGGCTGAAGAGGCACGCCTGGAAAGCGTGTATACGCCAAAAGCGTATCCCGAGTTCGAATCTCGGTCACTCCGCCGAAGATGAATCAGCCGACATCAAATTGATGTCGGCTGATTTTGTATTTAAATTTATTGCTGTCCGATAAAAAATTTTGAGACATGAAAAAATTAGGGTCGATTCCGTTTGCAGGATTCGACCCTTTTCGGTTATTTTGATTTCGC
>JAIDPP010000083.1 GCA_029062725.1 Muribaculaceae bacterium
ACGCGCTACTTTGAGGGGGTAGTGGCCGTATTGGCCGTGTGAGTTCGAGTCTCATCCTGGACACTTAAAAGAGATATTCCCGTAGGAATATCTCTTTTTGATTTGTTATAGCCAAATAAAGTATCTTTGATTTTTAAACGATAGACTATGGAAAACATTGAAATCGAAAACCATCCCTGGAAACCCTTCATCCCTGCCGGTGCACGTATCCTTATTATGGGTACCTTTCCTCCACAAGCAAAAAGGTGGAACATGGACTTCTATTATCCCAACCGTACCAATGATTTCTGGAAGATTATGGGGCTTATTTTCCTTCACGATAAAGATGCTCTTCTGTTACCGGAGTCAAAAGACTATGATCTTGAAAAGATTATTAATCTTATGACTCAAAAACATATCGCTTTGAATGATACTGTTCGTAAAGCAAGACGCTTAAAAGGAAATGCTTCCGATAAATTTCTTGAAATTATAGAACCGGTGCCGCTTTTCTCTCTTCTGGAGGAAATGCCGGAATGTAGAGCTCTCGCCTCCACCGGAGAGAAGGCAGCCATAGTCGTTTCAGAGCTTACTCAATCCCCAATACCGGCAATGGGGGAGAAAGTTATCGCCACTCCGGAAGAACTCTCCTTTCCTATTGATATTTTCAGGATGCCCTCTACCTCAAGAGCTTATCCTTTAGCGGTGGAAAAAAAAGCCGAGTATTATAGAAAAATGTTTGAAGAGGTAGGCATTATATAATTCAGGAGAAATCAAATTCTTCGCAATCAGTCAGGGATATCCCCTCTCCAAGATATAGTCCCCAATCCTTTGATCCGGATCTTAGATGCTCCACGTCATAAAGTTCGTCCGGCAAATCGTTGAGAAAATACATTTTGGAAGCCTCGAAAGAATCAAAATCCGAGGGATCAATCACTTGAGCAGCCTTATGGCTTCGATAAAGAATCAACCTGTCTTTTGCTCTCGTAAGAGCCACGTAAAGGCATCTTCTATCCTCCTCTACCGCGTCTTCTCCTAATGCTACGGCTCTTGTGGAAGGATACTGGGTATAGTTGACATTCACAAGATAACAGTTCCGGGCTTCAAGACCCTTTGCGGAATGAATAGTTGTCAGAATGACGCAATCTTCCGGATCGCTTTCATTTTTTATGCCTGTTCCCAAAGATGGATCAAGGATATACTCTGAAATAAAAGTGGAAAGTGATTCTGAATTCCTTCCGATTCTTTCCAATAATCCTATATCTTTCCTACGCCGTTCCCAATCATCCTTGTACTTGTTGGCGAGTATACGGCTCAATCCTCGCATAGCCGCCTCTACGGCCCTGTTCACCTCTATTTCGAGCATCTTGATATTTATTAAGGTGGCCGTAAGATCCGGATCGATTCCTTTTTCTCCATTGATAACCTCAACACATTCTTCCAGGCTATCCTTATCGAGCAGTTTATCGATAATTCGGGCTGCTGTGATCTCCCCTATTCTTGGGAAAAGGCAGAGATATCGCTCCCAGGCCAGTTCGTCACGCGGATTGGAAACGACCCTTAAGGCAGAAACTATATCCCTCACATGAGCAGACGCCATCAAGGATGTACCACCATATATTTTATATGGTATCTTTGCCTCAACAAGACAAGCTTCCACAGATTTTAAACCACGGTTGGAACGGGATAGGATCATGTTTTCACTAAAGGGACAATTCTCCTCTCCCAGAGAATCCTTTATTCGCATCACAATATCCCTGGACATATCCCACTCCTGGTGATAATGTATTATAACCGGTTTCTCTCCGGGGCCTCGATGGGAAGAAAGCCTTTTGTTGTAATTCAAGGGAGAACGTTCAAGAACCCAATTCGATAAATCGAGTATTTCCTGTGTGGTACGGTAGTTAATGGTCAGTCGTTTTACTTGGGAATCCGGCACCAAAAGCTGAAAATAATGAATTGAGTTAAAGTCAGCGCCTCTGAATCCATAGATAGATTGCGCATCGTCTCCGACACAAAACAGATTGCAACGGGTCCAGAAAGACTCAAGGAGTAGATATTGCAGCGGGTTGGTATCCTGCATCTCGTCAATCAGAATATGGTCGTAGCCTCCGGTGATAAATTCGGCCGCATCGGGATTTTTCTTCAATCCGACCGCAACTTTTTGTAGGAAATCGTCATAAT
>JAIDPP010000084.1 GCA_029062725.1 Muribaculaceae bacterium
ACTTTAAGTAGAAATAGAAATAAAACATTCGTAACGTGTAACTCAAGGTCATATCTGAGCTGTCTTTGTGAGTTGGTTCTGCAAAGATAACATTTGTTAACGTAACAGTCAAGAAATATTTAAATTAATTGAAAAAAAGATGTTTTTTTGTCCTTTATGGTGTGTTGATCCAAGCAAGGTTGTATCTTTTCAAGCGTCTATTCTCTGCCGGCCGCCATCCGAACCATAGAGACCGCACCCTCGACATCCGGGCAAAAAATTACGGTGTGTCAAAAATCTAATGTTTTGACACACCGTTAACTATTGAAGGAACGCGCTCTGACTAAGGCAACTGTCAGAAGAGGGGAGAGGGGTAGGCGCCCTCATCTGTGAGGCGGCGGAACATCTCTACCGTTGCCGGACGGTCGGCGGCGTATGTCACGCCGAACCATTTCGAGGGGGTGGGGATCACGCGGAGACGGATGGTGCCATCCTTGATTAGGTTGTTTACAACGGTCGGAATATAGAATTCCGATTTAAGTTCCTTGGAATGTTCGGTGAGGAAGTCGATGAAGGCCTTCTCGGAATAACCGAAATAGTCGGGAGTGAAACCCCAGAGGTTCATGGATACATTTGCGTTTTTCGGGAAGGGCACTTCCTCTCCATCCTTGATCTGAATGATCTCGTCGTCCTTGCGTTCGATGCCGTGACATTCGGTGACGTCGGTCAGGAAACCGTCTTTATCGACCGTGCAGAGTCCGCGGCTGACGCCTCCGTTCTCGCTAAGGGTGTTCTCGATGTTGAAACCGACCATGCAGTATTCATTTTTCTTCCCCTCCATCTCCTTGAGTGCGTCCGCGAGGATACGGAAACTCTCGGCTCCGTAGTAGTCGTCGGCGTTGATGACGGCGAAAGGCTCGTTGATTACATCCTTACCCATCAGGACAGCCTGTCCGGTACCCCAGGGTTTGGTACGCTCCGGGGCTGCCTCGAAACCATCAGGGAGGGCGTCGATACTTTGGAAAACGACTTCTACGGGGACGTGTCCCTCATATCTGGAGATGATCTTCTCGCGAAAATCCTTTTCAAAATCCTTGCGTATCACAAAAACTATCTTCCCGAATCCGGCGCGGAGAGCGTCATATACGGAATAGTCCATGATGGTCTCGCCATTCGGGCCGAGGCCGTCGAGCTGCTTGAGACCGCCGTAACGGCTTCCCATGCCGGCGGCCAAAATGAATAGTGTAGGCTTCATATATAATTTCTTAATTATTCAGAGATAATTTCTTATTTGCAGGTCTGTTCCGGGATGAGTCCGCGGGTCAGCGCGGCTTGCGGAGGAGGAGGGCGATGATCAGGAGAAAGAGGTCATACATCACAATCTTGCCGTTGGCGTTGCGTGCGATGTCGTTTGATGCACGTCCGATCTCATTCATCATCCCCTCGACGTTTCCGTGGTTGATGAAAGGGGAGAAGCGTCGTGAGAACTCCTCTTCCGAGCGAGTGAGATATGAGATGTCGGGCATCTTCATGTTATAGATGAAATTCTCTCGGGTCATGCGCGACATGTAATCCAGAAAGCGCAGCAGTTTCTCGCGGCCGAATGAGGCGCAACGGTCTGCCAGGATGCGTAGCATGGCGAGTTTCTTCGCGTAGGCGTTGCGCATGATGTCGCGGAAGAGGGCCTCGAACTCATCTTTCTCCTCGGAGAAACCGGCGATCTCGTCGGCCTTGGAGATGCGTCCCTCGGCGAGCTTGCTGAGCTCCAGAGCCTGATAGTCCTTCATGCCGTGGCGCGACATCAGATACTGTTCGATCTCCTCACGGCTCAGGGGCGACATATTGAAACGCTGCGTGCGCGAGGAAATGGTCGGCAGCACTTTGTCGTCCTCGTTCGATATGAGGATGAATACAGTGCCCGGGGTCGGCTCCTCGATAACCTTCAGGAGCTTGTTTGCGGCCTGGAGGTTCATTTTTTCAGGTAGCCAGATAATGAAGAATTTATGGTCGGAGGCGTAATTCGACATAGCCTCTGCCTGAACGATATAATCGGCGTCGTTGACATATATCTGGGGCCTTGAATTTCCTGCCTCTATAATCTCGAGCCATTTCTCGGGCTGCATGGAGGGATATTCGGTAAGCATCCGCTTCCATTCCTCGATGCGGTCGGTGGAGAGCGTTATCTTATCCTTCTTGACTATGGGATAGATGAAATGGGTGTCGGGATTATTGAAAGAGGCATGCTGGAGGCATGAGCGGCATTGGCCGCAGGGCTCTCTGTCGCGACGGTCAGTGCAGTGGACGTAGGCGGCGAAAGTGCGTGCAAGGAGCGTCTTGCCGATTCCTGAAGGTCCGCTCAGCATTATGGCATGCGGTATCCGTCCATGATCGGCAAGATCAATGAGCGCGTCTTTGACTGCGCGATGTCCCAGTATGTCAGAAAACTTCATTTCCACAAAGGTAAGAAATAAAAACCGCACTGTCAAAAAAGGAGCCTCAATTTTATCGGAATGTAGAAAAATAGTTATTAAATTTGCGTTATGATTAAAAAGACCGCTTCCTTACCTTCGGGCCAAGCTCCGCGTCCCTTCCTCGAAAGCGTAGCCCGCGCCTACAATGCGAACTACGATGACTTGTCGGAATTCTGCTTCGTTTTTCCCAACAAACGAGCCGGCACCTTCTTCCTTAAGCATCTTCACGACGCATCGAAGAGGACGTCTGTGGCTCCCTTCGTCACATCTATCACCGACTTCGTGGCTCTTCTTGCCGACCATGACGTAGCTTCTCGTATAGATCTTCTTTTCCGCCTCTACAATATTTACCGCTCATCCAACGGAGAGAACCGGACCGAAGGGGGAGAAAGGATCTTTACCGACTTCGACTCCTTCCGCAACTGGGGTGAGACCCTGATATCGGATTTCAGCGAAGTGGATCAATATGACGTTGATGCCGATTCGCTCTTCCGCAACGTGAAAGACTACCGGGAGATTTCCTCCTCCTTTCTGACTGATGAGCAAATAGAGGTGATGGTCCGCTATTTCGGCTATGCTCCCGGCATCAGGGAGGTGGAACGGTTCTGGCGCAATATGGAGCCTCCGTCCGATATAAAAAACAGATTCCTTCTCCTATGGCAGCAGATGGCTCCTCTCTACCATGCTCTCAACGACTCGCTACATTCCGAAAAGCTCTGTACGTCGGGAGGAGCCTACCGGCTGGCGCTGCGACGGCTCCGCGAGAAAGGAAGAGAGATCGTTCCCTGGAAGAAGGTAGTGATCGTGGGCTTCAACGCCCTTTCCACCACGGAGGCCCTTATCTTCGAGGAGCTCAAGGGTCTGGAACCGACTCCCGGCATAGCCGGAGACTTCGCAGAATTCTATTGGGACGGCACCGGACCGGTGCTTTCCGGAGGGGTCAACGATGCAGCGACCTTCCTTAAATATAACCGCCGTAACTTCCCAACTCCCGAGTGGGCCGGGGAATGGATGCGTCTTAGTGACACCGATGATATGCCGGCCACGCTACGCGTCATCGGCTCCCCCTCCAATTCGGCTCAGGGCAAACTCGCCGGGATGGTAGTGGCCGAGACTATGGAGGCCACTTCGGTAAGCTCCGGTGGAGAAAAGCAGGAGGTGGGAGAAGCGGCGATCCATGACGCGAAGGTAGCGGTGGTGCTTCCTGATGAAAACCTTCTCATGCCCTTTCTTTATGCCCTTCCTCCCGGACTTGGAGGAGTAAACCTAACGATGGGTTATCCGCTGCGCATCACCTCGGTGATGTCGTTCATCAGCCATCTGCGGCGGGTGCGCGCTACCCAACGCGGGACCGGGGAGGATACGGCCTACTATCATTCCGATCTGCGGCACTTGCTGTCGCATCCCTATGTTCATGCTTTGGCCGGGAGCGGCGTGATATCGGAAATCAACGGCTGGCTAAACCATCACCATAAGCTCACGATAACGACAGCAGAACTGCGAAAATTCAGCGATCCTCTCGCCGAACTCCTCCGCCCGCTCCCCGCGGGTGCCGATACGGCGACCATTATCGGTTATCTGGAGGAGGTGATGGTGACTGTTTCGGTGGCACTCGATAAAAAGGAAAGCGGGGTGGTGAAGTCGCGTATAGACCGCTCGCATATCGAAATTTACCGCGATGCCCTGCGCCGCCTCGGCACTGCCGCGTCTGAACATGGCATCGAGATGGGTATGGCGGGAGTCTTCTCGATGGTCGATAGGCTTATCGGAGGCGAACAGGTCACATTCGAGGGGGAGCCACTGGAGGGGCTGCAGGTGATGGGTCTTCTGGAAACACGTGCACTCGATTTCGACAAACTTATAATCCTCTCGCTCAACGACCGGGTGATGCCCCGCAAATCGGCAGGGCGCACCTTCATTCCCGACTCGCTTCGCCACGGCTACGGTCTTCCGTATGCCAACTACCGTGAGGACCTCTTCTCTTATTATTTCTATCGTATGATCTCGAGGGCGAGGGAGGTGACGATGATCTATGATGCGCGTTCCTCGTCGGGGATGCGCAGCGGAGGGATGTCGCGTTATCTTATGCAGCTGCGATATCTCTACGCTCCGGACAGGCTACACTTCGAGAACCATAAATTTCTCCTTTCTCCGGAAGAGACCTCGGTTCGTGCGGTTGAAAAGACTCCTCTCGTGAAGGAGCAGCTGAGGGAGTTCACCAGAAGAGGCTCGCGGCGCAATTTTTCAGCCTCCGCCCTGAAAAACTATTTTAAATGCCCGGTTAAATTCTATTATGAGAACGTGATGGGGCTGAGGGCTGAGAATGAGCCCTCGGAATATATCGACGCCATAGGCCTGGGAAACGTGCTGCATGAGGTTATGTTTCATCTTTATTTCCCGGTCGGGGAGCGCAACCGGTATTTAGAGAATCCTATAGAGATGACTGTTGAGAAGCTGGATGCTCTTTTAGCTGACCGGGATGGGATCGCGCGGATGGTGACACGCGCCATCAACCGCCATCACTTTCATCTCGGAGACGAAGAACTCGATTCTCCGCTGACCGGTGCGGCGGCATTGGTAGCCGATAAGATAGTATCGCAGGTGGAGGATGTGCTGGCCTACGACCGGACGCTTGCTCCCTTCTCGCTTGTGGGAGGTGAGATCTCGGGCCTTGTGGAATGGCCGTTGCGAGATTCTGACGAGAAAGTCAATATGAAGTATGCGATCGACCGCCTTGACATAGTAACCCTCCCCGACGGCACTCGCTCCTACCGCATAGTAGATTACAAGACGGGAAGCTCCTACGTAAGGGCGCAGAGCATGGAATCCGTGTTCGACGGGAGTGAATCGGCTCAGAACCTCTTTCAGCTTATGCTCTACGCCAATCTGATGAACCGCGACATGGGGAAGGATGAAGCCGTGAGACTCGCCATCTACCAGATAGCGGAACTCGGTAAGAATGGAGAGGTGGTGCCGACGATGTATAACCCGGCGGCTAAAGGGCAAGTGAAGTATGAACCGATGGAGACCCATTTCGACCATAACAAAGAATTTCTGGAGCGGACTGACACCCTTCTGGCCGAGATATTCAGTGACGAGCCTTTTCATCCTGTCGATTCCGATGATAAATGCAGATATTGCAACCTCGGCCATCTCTGTGGAAGGACACTCTGAACGGGGAAGGGAAAGATCTTTATTGAGAAAAAAACAGGTTGAAATATTTGGCGGATAGGGAAATAATTGGTAATTTTGCATGGTTTTTGCGGAAGTCATGGCATGAACGACGTCTGGCTGAAGCAAAAGGATAGTGTGATGGGAAATTTGTTGGCCCGGAGCATAACTTATTTTGAGTAACACAAAAACGGATTCAGAAAATGAAGACTTATGTATTGAATGCCGAGCCCCGCGTGGAATGCGGCAAGAAGTCGGTAAAGGCTTTGCGTAAAGAGGGTAAGATCCCCGCAGTGATCAATGGCAGCAAGACAGTGGAGCTTCCTTTCACAGGCGAGCTCAAACCCGGAGAGAAACTTGTAAAGCTTGATGACAAGCGCGGTCTTGTCACTACCGACATCGCCGTAAAGGCAGAGGATGTCCGCAAGCTCATCTATACTCCCGACATCTTCGAGATCGACCTCACCGTAAACGGCGAGACAAAGAAAGCTGTAATGAAGGAGCTCCAGTTCCAGCCCGTGAAGGATACCGTTCTTCACATCGACTTCCAGGAGGTATATCCCGACAAGCCGATCGTAATGGAGGTTCCCGTGCAGATCGAGGGTCACGCAGAGGGTGTGAAGGCCGGTGGTAAGCTTACGCTCTCCATGCGTAAACTTAAGGTAAAGGCTCTTTACAATGAGATTCCCGAGCGTCTGATAGTAAATGTTGACAACCTTGGTCTTGGCAAGTCGATGGCCGTAGGCGACCTCCACTATGAGGGCCTCGAGCTTATGAATGCCAAGAACGCTGTGGTCTGTGCCGTACAGCTCACCCGTGCCGCCCGTGGTGCGATGGCAAAGCAGCAGTAATAACGCGCTTGATCCGCATAATGAGACCATATCCTCCGGGATGTGGTCTCATTTACATAAATAGGATGGCAATGGAATCAGTTTCGGACAAAGCCAAAGAATTGTTTAAAAAGAGATACAGTTTGTTAGATAAATTGAAGGCCCTCTTCGGTATAGTGTCTGCCGAAGGCCGAAAGGAGGAGGGAAAAGAAGATATGAAGAGATTTCTGATTGTATGTCTGGGCAATATAGGACCGGAATACGCCGATACGCGACATAACATCGGCTTCATGGCCGGGGATGCCTTGGCCGAGTCGGCCGGAGCCGGGTGGCAGTCGTGCCGCTATGGCGATATGGCAAAGGTGAAGGTGAAGAATTGTGAGCTGATGCTCCTCAAGCCTTCGACCTATATGAACCTTAGCGGGGTGGCCGTCAGATACTGGATGAATAAGGAGAAACTCCCGCTGGAGAACCTATTGGTTATCGTTGACGACATTGCGCTCCCTTTCGGGGCGGTCCGTCTGCGAAAGCAAGGTTCCGATGCGGGTCATAACGGATTGAAGAATATCGCGTCGGAACTCGGCACCCAACAGTATGCGCGTCTTCGCGTCGGAGTCGGCAACGATTTTCCCAAGGGAGGTCAGGTGGATTATGTGCTTGGACGCTTCCCTAAAGAGGAGATGGAGAAGATGCCCGATCTGCTCAAGCATGTGGCAGAGGCTGTGAAGGCATATTGTCTCTCGGGTGCGGATTTCGCCATGACGCATTATAATAAGTAAAATGGAAGAAGTAAGGATAGACAAATGGCTATGGGCGATGCGCGTTTTCAAGACGCGGACCATCGCCACCGATGCCTGTAAGAAAGGGCGCGTGACTATGGGTGGTACGGCCGTAAAGCCGAGCCGAGCCATTAAGGTGGGAGATGTTATCGATGTGAAGAAGCCTCCGATCACATATACTTTCCGGGTAAAACAGCTTACGGGAAATAGGCTCGGTGCCAAACTGGTGCCGGAATATCTGGAGAACATCACCCCACCCTCGCAGTATGAACTGCTGGAGATGACCCGTATATCCGGCTTCGTTGACCGGCGTAAGGGTCTGGGACGTCCCACCAAGAGAGAGGGTCGCGAGCTGTCGCGTTTTAAGGAAGATACCTACACAGCCGATGAGTTCTTCCTCGACTGGGAGGATGATGAAGATGAAGATTGAAGCCATAATAAAGATGCCGGGATTTGAAACGTATGAATCAAATCCCGGCATTTTTATTATATATTCCCGAACGCTTATTCGTCGGAAGTGCGCACGAGGCGAAGCACCTGCTTCCCTTGGGCGTTGAATAGCACCACTTCATCCTTCGAGATCGGTTTGGCGGTCGAGGCCTCCTCAAGAGCCACAAGCAGGGCGGTCTCATTGTTGAGGTCGGGGCAAGCCATCTTTGTCAGGCCGATCGAGCTGAAAGAGATTGAATTGGCCTCTTCCATATCAATTTCAAGAGCTCCATTATAG
>JAIDPP010000085.1 GCA_029062725.1 Muribaculaceae bacterium
ACGTCGGGATACATGAACACTCCATCTGGGATAATATTGAAAAGCTCAAGCAGATCGGCGCAGCCCATATTCTGGTCCTCGCACTTGAAAACGTAATAAAATGAAGATAATCGAAAACCCTGCAGAGAAGGACTGGAAAGCCCTTTGCCAAAGAAACATCCCCGATGACCTCGAGATCGAGAAGTCAGTAAGGGAAATCATCGCTAATGTTAAGGCCTACGGAGATTCAGCCGTGATGCACTATTCGAAGAGATTCGACGGTTTTGAGGGAGGATCTTTCAAGGTCCTCCCCGAGGAGATTGAGGCTGCGGCTGCAAAAGTGGCTCCGGAGGTGGCTGATGCTATCCGGCAGGCGGCTGCCAATATCAGTGCTTTCCACAAAGCGCAGCTCCCAGATCCTGTGGTAGTGGAGACCATGCCTGGCGTGCGCTGCATCCAGCGAGCCATGCCTATACGCCGTGTCGGCCTCTACATCCCGGGAGGCCGCGCCCCGCTCTTCTCTACTGTACTCATGCTGGCACTTCCGGCAAAAATCGCAGGATGCAGAGAGATCGTGCTCTGCACTCCCGATAACGGAGAGCATGGAATAGCCCCCGAGATACTCTTCACCGCCTCTTTCTGCGGCATTGATGAGATTTACCGCGTCGGAGGGGCTCAGGCCATTGCCGCCCTGGGTCTCGGCACCAAAAGCATCCCTAAAGTAGATAAGATCTTCGGTCCCGGTAACCGGTATGTGACCAAAGCCAAACAGGAGATCACCCGCTACACCGCCATAGATATGCCGGCCGGCCCGAGCGAGGTGATGGTTCTCGCCGATGATTCGGCCGATCCCTCATTCATCGCCGCCGACATGCTCTCGCAGGCTGAACACGGCCCCGACAGTCAGGCGATTGCCGTCTGCACTTCAATGGATCTGGCCTGTAAGGTCCGCGACGAGGTGGAGCGTCTGGCCAACCTTCTTCCCCGACGCGATTCCATTGAAGGTTCACTGTCACATAGCCGCATCATCGTGCTCACCTCGGCAAGGGATATCACCGAATTCGCCAACCGCTACGCGCCCGAACATCTTATAGTGTCAATGCATGAACCCTGGGAAGTAGCCGACAGGATTTTTGCGGCCGGAAGCGTCTTCATCGGAAATTATTCTCCCGAAAGCGCGGGAGATTATGCTTCAGGAACAAACCATACACTCCCTACATCGGGATGGGCCCACTCCTTCAGCGGTGTCAATATCGACAGCTTCATGCATAAGGTGACCTATCAGGAACTCACCCCCGAAGGCCTCTCGCTGCTGAGACCGGTGATCACATCTATGGCGCGCGCCGAAGGCCTTGACGCCCATGCCCTGGCTGTAGAAATAAGGACAAATCAGAAGAGCTGACAGATGAGAAGATATATAAGAAAGAACATATTGGAGCTGGAGCCCTACTCCACCGCCCGCGATGAATTTCAAGGGGGCGATATCTCCATCTGGCTCGATGCCAATGAGTCGCCATATCCCAACGGGGTGAACAGATATCCGGATCCTCATCAGAAAAAACTGAAGGAGCGTGTTGCGGCGCTAACCGGCGTCGCGGCTGAATCGGTGTTCATCGGAGGCGCGGGAAGCGACGAGGCTATCGATATCATCTTCCGGATATTCTGCACTCCCGGGAAAGATAACGCGGTGGCAATCGCCCCGAGCTACGGGGTATATAAGGTAGCGGCAGCCGTCAACGATGTCAGCATGCGCGAGGTGCTTTTGAACGAAGACTTTTCCCTCCCCGTGGAGAGACTGCTGAGCGCCGCCGATTCCCATACAAAGGTGATATGGATATGTTCTCCCAACAACCCTACCGGCAATGCTTTCCCCAAGGAGGAGATTATTGAAATAGCGAGAAAATTCAACGGAATAGTGGTGGTGGATGAAGCCTACGCCGATTTTTCCGGAAAAGAAACCTTGCTCGGAGAGATCGGGAAGGTGAAAAACCTTATCGTGCTCCGCACATTCTCAAAGGCCTGGGGAATGGCCGGTTTGCGCGCCGGAATGGCCTTTGCCGACCCGGAGATCATAGAATATTTCGGGCGTGTGAAATATCCATATAATATGAGTTCGATGGTGCAGGAGGAACTTATGCGGCATATCGAAAAGGGCACCGGTGGACATATCCCCGAAATCATCAGCGAGAGGGACAAAATGGCCGCGGAGCTGGCCAATGCTTCCTGTGTGGAGAAGGTCTATCCCTCCGACGCCAATTTCCTTCTGGTGAAAGTCAGCGATGCCGATGCCCTATATGATTACCTCATAATTAATGGCGTTATCGTGCGCAACCGTTCGCGGATGCCGCTCTGCGCAGATACGCTGAGAATCACTGTCGGAACTCCGGATGAGAACCTCCGTACCGTATCACTCATTAAAAACTTCTACGAATGAAAAAGGCTATATTCATCGACCGCGACGGCACAATTATCCGCGAACCGGAGGATGAGCAGATCGATTCCCTCGAAAAGCTCTCTTTTGTTCCCGGCGCGATCTCTGCCCTGCGTTCGCTGGCCGGGAAGGGATATGAACTGGTGATGGTTTCCAATCAGGATGGTCTCGGAACGCCTTCCTTTCCGGAGGAGACCTTTCTTCCGACCCATGAAAAGATGCTTGACATCCTGGGTGGCGAGGGAGTTTTGTTCGACGCGGAATATATCGACCGTAGTTTTCCTCACGAGAATCTTCCGACCCGCAAACCGGGCACCGCTATGCTTGCCTCCTATATGGACGGAGAATATGATCTCGAGGAATCATTCGTAATCGGCGACCGCCTGACTGACCTTCAGCTCGCACGCAATCTCGGATGCCGCGGAATCCTGCGTCATGAACGTCCGCTCTCGGATGAGACACGCCTCGGAGCCGAGCGCCTCGAAGCTGAACTTGTGACATCCGACTGGCATGAGATCGCGCGGCATATACTTTCGGCCGGGCGCGAAGCCACCATCGTGAGGACCTCCGCCGAAACCGATATCCGGGTCTCGGTGGATCTTGACGGCCGTGGCAAGACAGAAATTGACACCGGACTGAAATTCTTCGACCACATGCTCTCCCAGATTCCCCATCATTCGGGTATATCCCTTATAGCAAGATGTCAGGGAGATCTTGAGGTTGACGAACATCATACGATGGAGGATACCGCCATTGTCCTTGGGGAATGTCTCGCGAAGGCCCTCGGCGACAAGCGTGGAATCGACCGATACGGATTCGTCCTGCCGATGGATGAGTCGAGAGCGATGGTCCTTCTGGATCTGGGCGGACGCATCGAATTTCAGTGGGAGGTCGAGTTCACCCGGGAATATATCGGCGACACTCCCACCGAGATGTTCCGCCATTTTTTCCAGTCGCTCTGCTGCGCCATGAAATGCAACCTTCATATTTCGGCGCGCGGGGAAAATAACCACCATCTTATAGAAGGAGTGTTCAAGGCCTTTGCAAGAGCCTTGAAAATGGCCGTCAAAAGGAATCCTTTCAGTTACGAACTTCCTTCAAGCAAAGGTATATTATGATAGCAGTGATCGATTACAAGATGGGGAATATACGCTCTCTGGGACATGCTCTCCAACGCTTAGGAGCGGAGTGGAGACTGACAGCCGACACCGATGAGATAGCCAAAGCCTCACACGTCATACTTCCGGGTGTAGGCAACGCCGCCGAGGCGATGGCGAACCTCGACCGGCTCCGACTTCCCGCAACTATCCTGAAAATACGCCGCCCGGTATTGGGTATCTGCGTAGGGATGCAGGTTATGTGCCGCCACACTGAAGAGGGCGACGCTCACTGCATGGGAATTTTCGATGCGAAGGTGAGACGTTTCAGGGAGATACCCGAAAGAGGAATTAAAGTTCCAAATATGGGATGGTCTCCTTTGGGAAACATGGAGTCTAAACTTTTCAATGACATCCGTAGCGGAGAGTATGTATATTTCGTACATAGCTATTACGCACCTACATGCCCCGACACCATTGCCACCTCACGCCATCCGGAACTCTTCTCAGCCGCCCTCAAGTATGAAAATTTCTTCGGCTGCCAGTTTCATCCGGAGAAAAGCGGAGAGGTCGGGGAAAGGATCTTGGAAAATTTTCTGAAGATATGATCAAGATAATACCAGCAATCGACATAATAGGAGGAGAGTGCGTAAGGCTCTCGCAAGGTGATTACGGACGCAAGACCATCTACCCCCGCACACCGGTTGAGATGGCCAGGCTATATGCCGGAGCAGGAATCCGGCGCCTGCATCTGGTGGATCTCGACGGGGCGAAGACCGGGAAACCCCGCAATCTTCAGACCCTCCGAGACATCGCCGCTGAGAACCTCCTCGAGATAGAATGGGGCGGAGGCATCAAAAGCCGCGAGGCCCTCGACGAGATTTTCCTTGCCGGAGCAGATTATGCCATTATCGGCTCCCTGGCCGTGAAGCATCCTGAACTGATGGAGCAATGGCTGAAGGAATTCGGAGGAGAAAGAATTATCCTCGGAGCTGATCTGCGCGACGGGAAAGTATCGGTCAACGGCTGGCTGGAGGATTCTCCCCTCTCTATCCACGACCTGATCTCACGCTTCCTACCCTTCGGACTCAGGGAGGTGATATGCACCGACATCTCAAAAGACGGAATGTTGCAGGGCCCCTCCACTTCGCTCTATCTCGACCTGATGGAGAGGTATCCGGAGATCACATTCACCGTTTCAGGAGGAATATCCTCTATGGCGGATATAAAGGAGCTCGACCGTCTCGGGCTTCCACGCGCGATCGTAGGGAAAGCGATTTACGAGTCCAGAATAACCCTTGAGGAAATAAAAGAGATAGCGGACAGCCTGATTACGGCCGGGGACGCTTTGCCACATATAACTTAATTCAATTCAATATGCCTGCAAAAAGAATCATACCCTGCCTTGACGTAAAAGAGGGACGCACCGTGAAGGGCATCCACTTCGAGGGCCTGGCAGATGTGGGAGATCCCGTGGAATTAGGTATCCGCTACGCCGACGAGGGTGCTGACGAACTGGTGTATCTCGACATTTCCGCATCCCGGGAAGGACGTAACACTTTCACATCGCTGGTCAGCCGGATCGCGGAGAATATAAATATCCCCTTTACCGTGGGTGGAGGAATCTCCTCGGTGGAGGATGCGGCACGTCTGCTGGAGGCCGGCGCAGACAAAATCACTGTCAACAGCGCCGCTGTAGCTGATCCTGAACTTATCACCCGTATCTCATCGCGCTACGGCAGGCAATTTGTGGTTGTGGCTATCGATGCGCGGCTTATCGACGGGCGCCGCATGGTGACCACCCACGGAGGATCCCGGCTCACCGACCGCGAACTCTTCACATGGGCAAAGGAGGTCGAGGAGCGCGGAGCCGGCGAGATAATGTTTACTTCCATGGATCATGACGGAACCCGCAAGGGCTATCCCTGCTCCACCTTCGCCCGCCTCTGCGACTCCCTCTCCATCCCCGTCATAGCTTCCGGAGGAGCCGGGTCAGCGCAGGATATCGCGGAGGTGCTCTCAGTTGGAAAGGCCGATGCCGCCTTGGCCGCCAGCATTTTTCATTATGGCGAGATTACTATAAACAAATTGAAGCGCGAACTCGTTGATAAAGGTATATATGTAAGGATATGAGCAACTTAAGTTTTGACGATTTCAATCTCTCCAAGTGTGCCGACGGGCTTCTCCCCGTCATTATCCAGGATTCGGTATCGATGAAGGTCCTTATGCTGGGATACATGGACCGCGAGGCTTTCGATAAGACAGTCTCCACGGGAAAGGTGACATTCTTCAGCCGCACGCGTGGCAAACTCTGGACTAAAGGGGAAACTTCTGGTAATTATCTTCTGCTTCGGGAAATGTATGCTGACTGTGACAGCGACACACTGCTGATAAAAGCCGTCCCTGTCGGTCCTACCTGCCACCGTGGCACGGAGAGCTGTTTCGACACTCCGGCCGAGGAGGGATTCATCCGCAAGCTCTCGGAGATAGTGAAACGACGTCATAAGGAGATGCCGGAAAATTCCTACACTACACGCCTCTTTATAAAGGGTGTGAAAAAGATCGCCCAGAAAGTCGGCGAAGAAGCGGTGGAATCAGCTGTCGAAGCCGTTGACGGAAACCGGTCGCGCTTTATCTATGAGGCCGGCGACCTGATGTTCCATTACCTCGTCCTCCTCGAAGAGATGGGCGTATCCCTCGACGACGTCGAGCGTGAGCTCCTATTCAGACATACCTGAAATCCTCCTGAAAATATTTTTCATCCTCTCACCCTTTTTGACAAAGTTTTTTCGTAAATTTGCGGTAAGTCAAAGTGTCTGCGACACCGAGCACCGACCTGCAGTCGATGTCCTCTCTTTGCTTACTCGCGAATTTTTTGTTAAATTTGCAGTCTGTTTGGTTTCTATATGGGCCGGACATTTCTTTTCATCGAAACGATCTAAATTTTGACTGTCATTATGAAACTCAGAAAACTGCTGTTTTTATTCCTGACGCTCTCTTTCGTCCTCCCCTCCCTTGCGGTTTCCGACAAGGATATGGAACAGGCCAAGGTGATCGCCGCCAAACTATACCTCCGCTGGACAAACAACGGTTCCGGATATCTCGACGAGGTATCGGCTTCCTCTATGGCCGACCTTGAGACCAAATTAAAAGATCAGGAGAAGGAGAACCTTAAGGCCTTCAAATCCGTGAATATCCCCTCCGATTACGCCACCTGGGATAAGGAAAGATTTGTCCAGTTCTGGGGAACTACCTTCTTTACCTCTCCGGCATTATCGGCCGATGGCAAACGCGCCAAGGACCGAGTGAAAGCCAAGGTTAAGACTCTGAATGTGACTGCTCCTACAGCTGCCCCGACACCGGCAGAACAACCGAAAGCCGAAGAGGCCGCCAAGGAGGCAACGCCTGCCGGCGAACCGAAACCGGAGGACGGTGGCATCTCGATTCCGGAACCGGGTGAAGTGGTTCACGATGCCGAGGCTGCCGTAGCGGATTCCATGCAGATGATTCAGGCCGAGGAGCAGAGCCTCGCTTTCCCGGAGCGTCCCAAAGCGAAGAGCCACACATGGATATACGTAGTCATCCTGATTGTTCTGGTGATTCTCGTGGTATGGCTGATGGTCTATGCCGCCAATATGATGAAAAAACAAGGTAAGGGTGGCAACGGCCCGCAGGGCGATTATCCCTCCAAAAAGGAACTTGCAGCCGCTGAAAAGGAGATAGTGGCCTTAAGGAAAGAGGTCGCCACACTTGAGAAAGCCAATCAACGTCTTCGCGAGGAGAATGAGAAGCTAAAATCACAGGCCTCTACCGCGACAACGCCGCGACAGCGTGCCGCCGAGCCGGCGCCACGGGCGCAAGCCACCCCCCACCGGGAAGCCGCAGAGACTCCGCAGCCGAAAGTTATCAATGAGATTTTCCTCGGAAGGGCAAATCCCAAAGGGCTCTTTGTCAGGGGCGACCGTCGTCCGAATCCGGACCATTCCGTTTTCCGCCTCAACACCAAGGATGGCATCGTAGGCACTTTCCGTTTTCTGGAGACTCCGGAAGCCTTTGCCGTGGCCACATCCAACCCTCTCCATTTCCTTGCCGGAGGATGTATCTGCGAGAATTTCGAGGATGCCGAGTCAGCGACACGCATCATCACTGAAAATCCCGGAACAGCCATTCTCGAGAACGGTTGCTGGAAAGTACTGAGAAAATCCAAGATACGCTTCGAGTGATTTTTCTCGTCTGTAAAGACAGTGCAAAATAAAAAAGACCGTGAGCGCCGATTTTATTTGTGAATCTCGCAAATATTGCTTAACTTTGCAACGCAAAGGCCCTGATGGCGGAATCGGTAGACGCGCTGGTCTCAAACACCAGTGGAGCAATCCGTGCCGGTTCGACCCCGGCTCA
>JAIDPP010000086.1 GCA_029062725.1 Muribaculaceae bacterium
GATAAATGAAAAAAATCTCACCGGTTCCTATCCATTTTATAAGAGCCGATTGCTCCGCCATTCTCTTATCCTTCTTACTCTCCGGATACGCAGGAAGCGATTCCGGCGCAGGATGATTAAGCCGAAAATCGCGTTCCCACCGGTCATAATAGAATAGCCAGCCTGACAGGATCTGCTCGGGCGTATAGCCTTTATATGATTCTCCCCCATATAAGAGGGCCGTGATGTCGTGCGCCATAGTCTGAAGGGGACATATCCGGTCGTTCCAATATACAAGTACCTTGCCAAAATTTGAGGCGAGAGGTCGCTGCATCGCCGGGAGAGGGAAAGACTCCGAGGAAGATGCCTTGCTGATAACCGGAGTTGAAAACAGCAGAAGCAACGGGAGGGCGCGTCGATACTTTTTCAGAAGGGATCGCCAAGGGGTCTTGGGCTGGAAGAAGAAACCAAGCATGCCTAATCCGAGAAGCGCATATCCGGTATAGGTTATGCCGATGCCCCAAGGATCATGGCTTACGGACAGCGTGGAACTATGGCTGCTTATACCCGACTGATAAAATCTCCATCCCCTATACTCCCCTACCCTGTTCATAGCTATCGTAAGTTTGTGAGAGTCTATTGTTATGACGCTGCGGTAATCCATAGGTGTGACGGTAGCCGGATAATAATCTATCTCCACCTTATCGAGTCTTATGGAAAAGGGCAGCTCCCCATTACCCGGTCCTGAATCCTTTTGGAAGCGATCTGCCGGCGGCGCGTCGGTATAAAGGGTGATCTTACCTTGAATACCTAAGAAATGGGTGACAAACGCCCCGGTCAGAATTATGACCAGGGCAAAATGTAACAGAATAGTGAATGGTTGATTTTTCATTATCAAAACCTTAGTAACACTTTTGGATAAACGTCAGATGGCATCTACATACTTCACAACCGCATCGCGGTCAGCCTTTGGAAGTTTTCTGAACAACTCGATTGAGTAGCGTGCATCGCTACGGGGAGAGTAACCATGCCACATTATTGCCTCCATAGTGGTTCGGGCGCGGCAATCGTGAAGTCGGTCGGCCGTAGAACTGCCTGTAACTTTCTGATGCAGTCCCCGTCCCCATAGAGGAGAGGTGCGGCACCAACCTCCACGAATGTCGTTCTCCATACATAGTTTATGCTGCACCATGTCGGTATAGGGCCATATCTTCTGGTAGGGGAAGCGGGGCAGTTCGTTTCCTTTAAAGAATTTAGCCGGGTCAATTATATCGTCTGCTCCTGTGGTCCAGGAGGGACGGTGGCAATAGTCACATCCGATTTCAGCGAACAACTCACGTCCGCGTACCACGTCAGAATCATCCACGTCGCGCACAGCTGGCACGGCAAGGCCACGATGCCACACCATAAGGTCGGTATATTCTTCATCGCTCATTTCAGGATCAAGATTCCTGTCTGTGAGATAAGCGTAGATACGTTCCTCCAAGGTTCCCTCCCAATATGAGGGATGCGCATGGCCGGGATCGATACGGTTAATATATTCTTCAAATCCGGCTTGCACCTCAGGGTCTTTAGAAGAATATAAGGCGTATGTGCCGGCGGCATCGAGATAGTGATAGCGACGGTCGGAACGGGTCACATTAGTGATATTCCAAATGGCGTTAGCACCCGCGGCGTCCTGAAGCGGCCCGCGAGACAGGGCATAAGTAAACCGTCTGACATAGGGCGTGCCATCTCCCTGAAGAGCATTGGTGTACATTGATGTCCAGGCTCCGCCGGCATAAAAAGCCGGATTAAGACCGTTGGCCATATAGCCTTCCTGTTCTTCCTTACGATACTGGGCAAGGATATCTTCTTCAGTAATGGCATCGAGGAGCCCCGTGCCATAGACTCCGATTGTGGACTCCAGTTTCACAGCATACTCTCCCGGCAGTTGGTAGCCTTGGTTGACCACATAAATTGCATCTGCCGGCATCCTTACCTCCGGATATTGCAGCTCATAAGTCTCGCCGTCAGGAAAAGAATTGTTCCATTCATCCACGGCGTTCTTCCAACTCACCTTGATTTTAGACTCATCTACAGGTGCTTTGAATGGAGCCACAGCGTGACCTTGCGGCATCCCGGCAAGCCAGGAGACATAAGCCTCCGTGTTCGGATCGTGTACCACCAGAAGACAGCCGTTGCCGATGTCGTTGGTGTTGAAGCTCCCTTCAGGCAGACGTGTGCCATGACCATAGTTGGGATGACAGTGTGTGCAGGAGGTGCGGATATAGACAGGCCCTAAGCCGCTTCTGACTCCCTTTTGGTTGGTCATAAACGGTTTCTCAAACAGAGCCTCACCGTTCTTGAACGACTGGTAAAGTCCTTGGCGTTCGATAGCCGGAGCGGGCTGCTCAAACACATTGGAGGTGCTGAGAAGTGTAGTGCCCAACTCACCTCCTGCATAATACCATTCGGGGAGATCGGCAACCGGTGGATTTTCATCATCCACTATCTTTTCGTCCGTACAGGCTACGAAAACCGGAATGATAACGGACAAGGAAAGAAGTCGGTATATCTGATTAATTTTCATTTCAACTACTTTTCACGCAAATTCAAGAATTACTTTTCAGCCAGTGGTTGGGACTTATCGCCCCACCACCGCTGACATCGCTTGTTCGAGAGCGCCAACGAGGTCATCACCCGCGGCTTTCATCGCGCTTTCGCTGAGTGCGCCTGTAGCGTTCTTTGCAAACGGCTCAGGTATGAGTTCAATAGCCGCGATTGCATCTTCGATTGCACGGCGCACCTCCGCGTCGGCCGTGGGGTTGACGCTCTTGACATAGTCGCTTACCGAAGCGTCACCCGGACGGCTGCCGAGATATGCGTTGCGGACCGAGCGTACATTGTCGGCGAAGTCTTCGATAGAATTCAGAGAATAGGGAGATTCGATATAGTTCTTATCTTCAAGAGAAGAACCGATATGGGGACGGCCGATCTTTGTGTTGCCCACCTCGTCAGCTATGTCGATGCAACCTTGTATGATCTCCTCGGCTACTTCCTGATAGGTTTTGAAGCGCGAACCGGGTTGGCCGGCATTCTTCATTTCCCAACCATATTCCTCATCGTAATCAAGTTCGGCCTCCTCAAGAATTTCCTGCTTCAGAGAGGAGATGTTGTCTGTGCCTGCCCAACAAGCCTCAAGACAGACGCACTGTTGGCAAAGGTCGTCGGCGACCGCAACCAAGTATTCCAATTCCTCAGGGGTATAGTCGCAGGAGTGGACGAGGGAATGGTTCTCATCTTCGGTCAGTTGGAAAAGCATATATTC
>JAIDPP010000087.1 GCA_029062725.1 Muribaculaceae bacterium
ATATATAACTTCTATATACCGGGTTACCATTGTATGTATATTTGTCATACCAATATAACCTGTATGTTACATATTCTGTCCCGCCACCCTGACTTGAGCCGCTCATATTATAGGTCTTACCCATAACGAGTTTGAGGTCAGCAGTCTGTTTGGCGTTGTTATTGGTCTTTGGATCAAGGCCGTTGTTGAAGATTACATACTGGTAGGAGTCGTCATCGATATCGAAATAATAGTTTCCGGTTGCATCCTTTGTAAGCGCAGTTCCAGGCCAACCTTTCCCATCATATTCCACGACGTTTCCGTTCACCATCTTCCAAGCGTAAGCGTGAACATTGCTCCAATTGTCGTTATTCTCAAACCATACGCCCGACATACCTGTACCGCTCGCTTCCTTAGAAACTGTGACATTATACAGATGTTCCCATGGCTTCGAATCGGCATCTGAGCCGGTATACTGCAGCTCAATAAACCCTGTTCGGTTTGGATGATCAAAGAGGGCGATACCGTTACGGTTTCCCTGAGGATATCGGCGCTTCTTGTTGTTGTCATCATCGTTATGACAATCCTTGAACATCAACAGACATTTACCCGGAGTGGCCAAACCGGAAAGTTCATATTTCCACCACCCCTTGTTGGGATCGCTGTCCTTATCATCTATAAACTTCATTCCTATACCGGGCCACCCGTTGTTGACATTCGTCCTACAGGTCTCACATGCAGATTTGGAACGCCAATCCGCACTGAAATCCACATCGCGGAAGTAATGTGAGGAGTTCTCATTTCCGGCATCCCATTCCGCTGTGCTTTTATCATTATTCCCATTATCATAGCTTCGGTCATCCTTAAACATATAGAAGCCGTAATGTATTCCATGCCCGGTATTTTTCTTGACCATATCCAGTGCACCGCTGTTATCACTATTATCCCAACCCTTGAACATTACAGAACCGGAGAAGAGATATTCCAAAGCTGCGTTTGCTCCATCCTTATCTTTACCGGTATAGTAACCAACAGGGTATGAGGCCAAATTAGCAGGAATATCTTTTGTCGGAAGTTCAAGACACTGATAGATATAGATATGCGGACATGTCCATCCATGACCGGTGGGGTTTCCATTTTGATCCAATACTCTGAAATAGATAGTATAATTGTCAGTTCCGGGGAGGGTATTTACCACAACCTCCTTCGCACCGATATATCCGGCCTCACCGCGCTGATACCCTGTGTTGTCGCAGGAGACATAGAACGGGAGTGATTTCTGCGTATTCCAGAATGTTTCATCATCGACGTTCAGGTTATCGAAATGGATAATCAGTTCACACCTACCCTCTTCGTAGTCGGTGCCTGAATTCATCGTTATCTTTTCATTATTGGAGGTTCCATTAGAATTCCTCTCCCAAAGCACCTTTCCTGTCTTCTTATTGGTAATCTTCAGGCAGCTTGTCTTCCCGTTGGTCACGCTACCCCAATTTTCGGTATCAAGATAGAACTTGTCAAGGTTGGTAAGTATAGTCACTACTATATCTCCCTTGTATTCTCCGGAGGCCTTACGTTCACGGGCGTCGATCGTGATAGGAGTAGTGGGATCCACTGTAAGGAAGCGTCGGATGGTAAGAGAATTGACATCGATCTTCTTACGGATATTCCCGGCTACCAGATAGAACTCGAGGTTCGCAGTAGCGGTGGTGTTGATATTTTTATATTCGGATTCAGGGATCGCCGAGTTAACACCGATATAGAGCACACCGTCCTCGTCCTTTTCTATGGCGTAAAGCTGTTTACCATCATAAGTCGGGCCTTCAAGTTTCACCCCGGCCTCTGCATTGGTTTGATAGACAATTTGAGTTCTCTGACCGGCCACGATATCCACCTTCGTCTTATCGACAGAGAGGAATGTGGGAGGCATCAGACTATATACCAGTCTTTCAGCCTTAAACTCTTCCACTACCATCACCTGCGCCTCGAACTCATTAACACTCTTGACGGTTGCCACGATATCGTAGGCCTTGGCAGCCTCCAGACGGCCGTTACCATCGCCAGGGAGAAGCGGCATGGTGTAGCTGAGGGCCACCCCATCGTCTATATTGTCACCTTTCCTATGCTGCTCCTTAGCTTCAAAAGCAAGGGTTGTGGACTCATGATCATCAGGGTTGGCAGGGAAATAGAATGTGCCTTGGAAACAACGCTGATTATAGGGCTTGGGAGTCGCATCTGCTGCGACAGCGTCAAGATCTGTGAATGTATATGTCTGATCCGTGTTGGGATTTATGTCTGTTGTGTAAGGGAACAAATTCGCCGCCGGATAGGTTTTCTCCGGATACGGCAGATTTCCGCACTCCGTAGCGGTTGCGGATGTATTCACAGTATTATTTAAAGAATAAGGGGAGTCATAGATTTTGGAAGCCGACACACCTGTAAGCTCCCAGCTCTTACCGGCGAAATTCTTCTTGCTCATCTCGTCGCTGGTATTATCGAAAAGGAGCGTATATCTCACCTTCGACACAAGGAATTTCATGTCGGCATGAAGCACGGCGTTGGTTGAAGCCGTCACATTGAGGCCCTCCCCGGTCTTGGCGACATACGCACCGTTTTGTTTTGTCTTCACCACCATATCGCTTGCAAGGCATATCATCGGAAGCCCTTTCTCTGCCCCTAAAGTTTCGATGAGATAGTCACCATCGGAGGAGAAGAAGTTGAGTTTGAGAGCCTCTAACTTCTCGGGGGTGGAGATATCCACACTCTGGAGGGTTTTACCGTCAGCGAGATAAGGGTCTATATTTGCGGCTACATATACTTCCCAAAGTCCGGTCATCACCTTTCCACCATCATCTTTGAAGAGGGAAGTGATGGTAACATCCCGGTAACCTACGGCTGTCGGAGCCGAGGAGTGTTGATCATCGGTATAGTCTTTCCCTGCAGGGATCGGTTCGATTATAGGATCCTGACCGGTCTGATAAGCGATAAGATATAGGGAAGAGACCTTCTTCTCCGCGTCCGTAAGGTTAGCTTCGGCACGCGTCAGCGTGCCGGCCATCCCCTGCACGTCCGGGATCCGGAGGGTGATACCGTCGGGGATCTGGTCCTGATCGGGGGCCGGGAGAGGCATTTCGTCGGCACATCCGGGGAGGAGGAACGCCGAGGAAAGGATGGCCAGGAGGGTCAGTAT
>JAIDPP010000088.1 GCA_029062725.1 Muribaculaceae bacterium
ATGTCGAGGTGAAGCTCGCCCATACCGCTGATGACAGTCTGACCTGTCTCTTCGTTAGTTTCAACGCGGAATGTCGGGTCCTCCTCGGCGAGTTTCTGAAGACCTACGCCGAGTTTGTCAAGATCTTTCTGAGTCTTAGGCTCTACAGCGATTCCGATCCCGGGATCCGGGAACTCCATAGACTCGAGGACGATCGGGGCATCCTCCGCGCAAAGAGTATCACCTGTGCGGATATCCTTGAATCCTACACCGGCACCGATATCACCGCAACCGATCTTATCCTTGGGATTCTGCTTGTTGGAGTGCATCTGGAAAAGACGGCTGATACGTTCCTTCTTGCCGGAGCGGCTGTTGAGCACATAAGAACCGGCCTCGATATCGCCGGAGTAAACGCGGAAGAAACAGAGACGACCTACGTATGGGTCAGTGGCGATCTTGAATGCCAGAGCCGACATCGGAGC
Source organism: Muribaculaceae bacterium (assembly GCA_029062725.1). GTDB lineage: Bacteria > Bacteroidota > Bacteroidia > Bacteroidales > Muribaculaceae > Lepagella. The sequence continues at coordinate 462 of JAIDPP010000088.1, forward strand.
GTCGCTGCTGGGTTCGCGGGTAAGGATCTCGTCAGGATTACCTACAGCGTGACCTTCTACGACGCCTGCATCCTCGGGAGAGGGAAGATATGCGCAGACAGCGTCAAGAAGGGTCTGCACACCCTTGTTCTTGAATGAAGAACCGCAGAGCATAGGGTTGATCTGCATGGAGAGTGTGCCTTTGCGGATAGCCTTGCGGATCTCCTCCTCTGTGATAGAGGAAGGATCATCGAAATATTTCTCCATCAGAGCGTCATCACACTCTGCGAGAGTCTCGAGCATCTTGTCGCGGTATTCCTCTGCCTCCTCGAGAAGGTTTGCAGGAATCTCTTCAACGGAATACTCGGCGCCCATAGTCTCGTCATGCCAGAAAAGAGCCTTCATAGTGATCAGGTCAATCACACCCTTGAAAGTCTCCTCTGCACCTATAGGCAGCTGGATGGGAAGCGGGTTCGCACCAAGAACCTCCTTCACCTGACGAACTACCTCAAGGAAGTTCGCGCCCGAACGGTCCATCTTGTTGACATAACCGATACGGGGAACATTGTATTTGTCAGCCTGGCGCCATACAGTCTCCGACTGAGGCTCAACACCACCAACGGCACAGAAAGTAGCTACGGCGCCATCGAGGACGCGGAGTGAACGCTCCACCTCCACGGTGAAGTCAACGTGTCCCGGGGTGTCGATCAGGTTAATTTTGTATTTATCGCCGTCGTAGTTCCAGAAAGTGGTTGTAGCGGCGGATGTAATCGTGATACCGCGCTCCTGCTCCTGCTCCATCCAGTCCATAGTGGCGGCGCCGTCATGAACCTCACCGATCTTGTGAGTCAGACCGGTGTAGAAAAGAATACGCTCGGAAGTAGTGGTCTTACCGGCATCGATGTGGGCCATGATACCGATATTGCGGGTATATTTAAGTTCGTCGTGTTTTGCCATTGTGAATTACTCCTATTAGAATCTGAAATGTGCAAATGCGCGGTTGGCCTCAGCCATGCGGTGCATATCCTCTTTACGCTTGTAGGCACCACCCTGATCATTGAAAGCGTCAACAATCTCGGCTGCGAGTTTGTCGGCCATAGTTTTTCCGCCGCGCTTGCGGGCGAAGATGATGAGGTTCTTCATTGAGATTGACTCCTTACGGTC
>JAIDPP010000089.1 GCA_029062725.1 Muribaculaceae bacterium
GTATTACCTCCTCAGCCGAGGCGGCAGCCAAAAGGAACACCGCGAAAAGCACTACCAAATCTTCCAAGACCTCCAAGGGCTCAAAAAGCTCCAAATCATCCTCCTCCAAAAATTCCAAGAACTCCAAAAATTCCAAAAACTCGAAAGGGAGCGCCGTGAAGTCGTCGAAGGGCTCGAAGTCTGCCAAATCTCCAAAAGCCTCCAAGGGAAACAAGACCTCAAGCCGCACCAAGGGCAAGACAGCGAAAAGCAAAAACGCCGGTAAGACAGCCGCCAGCGTCGCACGCCGCACGGAGGCCGTAGCCCAGACCCCTAAGGAGACCGCGCAGAACGATTCCCTGACGCTAAGCATCAACAGCGCCCTGCTGAAATGGATGCCCGCCGATATCAATCCGGGAGGACTGAGGGTTAACAGCGTGAAATCCGATTCCAGGACAAGGACCGCGGTGGTAAATCTTAACGAAAACTATACCTATATGCCGGTGACACGCCAGCTTATAGAGGATATAACCTCGCAGGTGAAGCATGCGCTCCCCGATTCGATCCATAACTACCGTGTGGCCCTGAACGTCAACAACAAGGCTTACAGTTCATATATCAACCGCATAGATGTCCTGCCGGAAAGGTATCGCAAGAACCCTCCTTTCGTGAAGGAGGCGAATCCCTCGGTCAACCCTGTGAAGGGGATGGAGAACGATATTGTGGCTCTCTGGCCTTCCCACGGACGCTATTACAAGACGGGCTCCGGCGGATGGTCATGGCAGCGCGGCTTCCTCTTTCAGACAATCGAGGACCTCTACACAATGGGCTACATCTATCCTTACGTCGTGCCGATGCTTGAGAATGCAGGAGCATACGTATTCCTCCCCCGCGAGCGCGACACAAACACGCATGAAGTGATCGTCGATAATGACACCAACGACGGAGGGCAGATATTCTCCCAGCCTTATTACCGCGAGACAAACGGAAATTATAGCTGGCAGACCGGAGATGGCGACGGCTTCATTTACGATCTAAAGAATTTCCGGGATACGGAAAATCCTTTCGAGAACGGAACATACCGCCAGGTAAAGACTACTCGCTCCGGAAACGGCAAATCGGTGGCAGGATGGTATGCCGATATTCCCGAGAACGGGGAATACGCCGTCTATGTCAGCTATAAGACAGTACCGGGTTCAACAAAGGATGCCCGATACACCGTGAACTATTCCGGCGGCACGAAGGAATTTATCGTGAACCAGACGATGGGGGGCGGGACATGGATATATTTAGGCACCTTCCCGCTCGAGAAAGGCTACAGCGATTCGGAGCCAGTGGTGACGCTGACCAACCTCTCCTCCGAGGAGGGAGCCATACTGACAGCCGACGCTATAAAGATCGGAGGCGGCATGGGAAACATCGAACGCAGCGATAACCGCTCGGATGTCTATTACGACCCCTCCACTCCGGAGAACGACCTCGCTTACGATGATGAAGAGGAGGACGAGGAGGAGGAGGACACTATCTCTTCCGACGAGGATATAGACTCGCCCGACAACTCCACAGCAGAGAAAAAGAGTGAGTCCGAACGTTCCTATTCCGCCGCACGAAGGGGAACTCCCCCGAAATTCTCCACCTCCGGTATGCCCCGTTGGGTGGAAGGCGCGCGATACTGGCTCCACTGGGCCGGTTTTCCGGAATCGGTATATTCGCCGTTCCACGGCAAGGATGACTATAAGGATGATTATACCGACCGCGGTCACTGGGTGAATTATCTGGCGGGAGGTTCCCGCGTGCTCCCCGACGAGCCGGGACTCAACCTGCCTGTGGATCTATCATTCGCCCTTCATTCCGATGCGGGGGTGAGGAAGGATGACAGTTTCGTCGGTACGCTCGGCATCTATTACACCAACGGAGGCCGCAGCTACGACGACGGCACTCCGCGTATGAATTCCAGAATACTCACCGACATGGTTATGCGTCAGATCACCAACGATATACGTCAGGAGTATGAACCGCGTTGGACACGCCGCTCGATGTGGGACAAATCCTATCTCGAGGCGAGGGTGCCCGAGGTGCCCGCCACACTTATCGAGCTTATGAGTCATCAGAACTTCGCTGACATGATGTATGGTCTCGACCCGAATTTCCGTTTCTCGGTAGGCCGCTCGATATATAAGGGCCTCGCGAGGTTCCTCGCCGAGAGGAAGGGACGCGAGGTTGTGATACAGCCCCTGGCCGTGAAAAACTTCGCGATCAGGAAAAACGGCCGACACAGCTACCGCCTCAGCTGGGAGCCTACACCTGACCCTCTGGAGAAGACTGCCATGCCTGACAAATACATCATAATGGAGCGCAACGAAGGGGATCTCGGATTCCATAAGATCGGAGAAACCTCCTCGACACATTATGAGATAAAGATAGATGACAACAGAATCCACAGTTTCCGCGTGATCGCCGCCAATGCCGGTGGCCTATCCTTCCCTTCCGAAACGCTCGCTCTCTGCGAGGGGACGCGCGACGCCAAACCGGTGCTGATCGTCAACGGGTTTACGCGTGTCAGCGGTCCGGCACAGGTCAGGACCTCGACACAGGCCGGTTTCAAGGCCGATGAGGAATTCGGAGTGCCCTACATCAAGGATATCTCCTTCACCGGCTATCAGCAGGAATTCAACCGTAATGCCGGTGAACGCCACGGTAAAAGCGCTACCAACTACGCTACAAAAGTGATAGCAGGCAATACTTTTGATTATGCCGCCATTCACGGCGACGCCATCGCCGAGACGGGCTACGGGTTCGTCTCCTGCTCAGCGGGAGCCGTCGAGAACGGTATGGTAAAGCTCACCGATTACTCTAACGTTGACCTCATCTTAGGGAAGCAGAAGACGACTGTGGTCGGAAACGGGAAGAGCGGAGTCAACTACCGTGCGTTCCCCGCGGAGCTTCAGAAGGCGGTGAAGCATTTCCTCGACAAGGGAGGAAACCTCATCGTCTCGGGCCAGTATGTGATCTCAGACCTTTTCGATACCCGTCAAGGCCATGCCGACAAGGAATTCGCGGAGAAGACGTTGGGATTCATCACTCTGGCTGAGCAGGAACGTCGCGAACGAGCCGAACAGGAGCGTCTTCGGGCTGAACGTGAGGCCGCAGAACGTGAGGCCGCCGCGCGAGAGGCCCGTGAATCAGGAGTTGAACAGACTGAGGAACAGACCGGAGAGAGACCAAGAAGCTACTCGGCAGCCGACCGCCCCGGAGCCTACACCGCACCCGCGAACACTTCATACACCTCTGTGAGAAAACCCGACGGACGTCTCATGACAAAAAGCGGAAAGACCGTCAACTACAGCAATACCCTCAACGAGGAGCTATATATAGTGGAGAATCCCGATATCCTCGTGCCGGTGAACCCCTCCGCGGCACAGGAGATCCTCTCTTTCTCTTCCAACAGGATGGGCGCCGGTTACAAGGTCAACAGCGGCAAAGGAACCCTTACAGTCATTTCCGTGCCGATCGAGACTATGACCGATGCAGCTGACCGCGACCGTATCTTCACAGATTTCCTCAAATAGCTTAACCCCTAATCCGGAAAGAATAATGAACATCATAAGATTTAAAGACGTCAATACATTGCGGGAGGAAATTTTCAGGACTCCTCTCGAACAGTATGTGCTCGTTCAGCTCGATGACCGCCCCATCAACCTTGACGCGCTCTATTACAACCGTGTGGTGGATACGGCATCGGAGCTTGATTCGACGCTTACCTACTGCTGGTTCCGAGAGCGTCAGGCCGACGGATCCCTGCTTGACCATCCGGTGAATGATTACCAGCCCGGATCGGTGAGAGATGATTTCGATTTCGGACCGCTTGTGCTTCTCAACGCCGCCGACGTGCTTTCGGCCACGGAGGATTTCACCTCCAAGGAATCATCGATGCTCGACGGAGGATGGTATGCCCTGCGCCTGAGGATGACAATCGGGAAGATGATAGCGATGGTGCCGGAATATCTCTACACTGTAGAACGCCGAGACTACCGGAAGAGCGGCGAAAAACAGCATGATTATGTGGATCCGCGCAACAGGGCTTATCAGGTGGAGATGGAGCAGGTTTTGACCGACCATCTCGCCATGATCGGCGGACTCTGGGATGGAAAAAGGGAGGTGGTGGATTATGATTCGGAGCAGTTTCCGGTCGAGGCTTCAGTAATTATACCGGTCAGAAACCGTGTGAGGACAATAATGGATGCCGTAGGATCGGCGCTTTCCCAGCAGACTTCGTTCGACTACAACGTGATAGTGGTGGATAACGACTCGACCGACGGCACCCGCGAGGCGCTCGAGGCGCTCGGAGACCCGCGCCTGAAGGTGATAAAGGTGAGCGAGGATGAGAAACTCGGAATAGGAGGATGCTGGAACAGGGCCCTCCTCTCAGAGCATTGCGGACGTTTCGCCATACAGCTTGATTCGGATGACCTCTATAACTCCGGTTCAGTACTTCAGGCTATAGTCAATAAGTTCCGTTCGGGAAACTACGGCATGGTGATCGGAAGCTATGCCATGATAGATTTCGATGGCAACCCGCTCCCGCCGGGAGTGATCTCCCATTCGGAATGGACAGATGACAACGGACCCAACAATGCGCTACGCATCAATGGATTCGGGGCACCGAGGGCTTTTTACACTCCGGTTGCCCGACGCTTCCTCTTCCCTAACGTGAGCTACGGCGAGGATTACGCGATGTGCCTGCGCGTCAGCCGCGATTTCGGCGTCGGACGTATCTTCCGTCCTCTCTATCTCTGCCGCCGGTGGGATGGAAACTCCGATGCCGCGCTATCAATCGAGAAAGTCAACGCCAACAACAACTATAAGGATTGTCTGCGCTCTTTCGAGCTGATGGCCCGTGTCAAGGCCACCATGGACGAGCAGGCCGAGAAACATGGCGGATTCCCGCTCCCCCCCGGTTTCTTCGAGGCCGACTTCCTAAGCCGTCTCGGAATTCAGGGGAATCCTCCATACGATGAGGAGGAGGATGACGATGAGGAGGATGAGGATGTGTTCTGATTCACGCTTCTACCTAACCGAATTATGATTACCGAATTATGACTATCGAAGATATTAACGATTTTCTGGAATACCAGCTTGAGGTCTGGCCCGAAGCGAGAAAGGGGTTCGAGGCTCTGAAACATGCCGAACGTAAACCTCTCCCCTTGGGAGACCTCGATGGAGCGGCGCAATGCAATCCTGCCAGAATACGCAGCACGGCGGCAAAAACCGATCCGGAGAGCATCCGGAAGAGAGCTTGCTTCCTTTGCGCCGACAACCGGCCGCCGGAACAGATAGCCCTTCCATTTCTGGAGGGGTGGGAGATGCTTGTGAACCCCTACCCTATCCTACCGGTTCATTTCACGATAGCCGCCACCGAACACCGGCCCCAGGGGGAGATGCCCCTTGATATGGCTGCGATGGCGGAAAAGGCTCCGGATCTCGTCTTCTTCTACAACGGAGCGCGAGCCGGTGCCTCCGCCCCCGACCATCAGCATTGTCAGGCTGTGCTGAAATCAGAACTTCCTCTGGTCCGCCTTATCGAAGCTGCCCATACCCGGCAGGAGGAGTCGGTGATGACTTCCCCGGGGTTAGGACTCGATCTCCCTTTCACTACTTTCAGCGCCATTGTTCCTCCGGGGCCGGAGGGAATGAAGGTGCTTTTAGCGATGAGCCGCTGCCACGGAACTGATAAAATCACCGGAGAGGAAGATGCCGCGCTTGTAAATGCTTTCTTCTGGATTGATTCGGAAGGGTATCTACGGATTCTCGTGATTCCCCGCTCCGCCCATCGCCCTGACTGCTTTTTCAAGGAGGGGGAGGAGCATTTCACCGTATCACCCGGTGCCATCGACATGGCAGGTCTCCTCATCCTCCCTGATAAAAATGATTTTGACAGAATGACTCCCGAAAAAGCACGCGAGATATATGCCCAGACAGGAATTGCGTAAAGAGGGGAAAACTTCCCCCTGGCTCTGGATCCCGACGCTTTATGTGGCGGAAGGACTCCCCTATTTCGCCGTCAACACGCTGACGGTGCTGATGTATGTCAACATGGGAATCTCTCTGGCCGACATGGCTTTCTTCACCGGCTGGCTCTATCTTCCCTGGGTGATTAAGCCTTTCTGGTCGCCATTCATCGACCTTTTCAAGACCAAACGCGGCTGGACTATCGCCATGCAGGCGATAATATGCGTAGCATTAGCGTCCGTTGGCTTCCTGCTTCCCTTCCCCTTCTTCTTCACCACCACTCTTGTCTGCTTCTGGATAATGGCGTTCGCATCGGCTACCCACGATATAGCTGCTGACGGCTACTATATGCTGGAACTTTCAGACCATGATCAGGCGGCGTTTGTCGGAGTCCGCTCCACATTCTACAGGATCGCGAGCGTCATCGGTCAGGGAGGTCTGGTGATGCTCGCCGGCTATCTGGAGGAAACGACAGGGAAAGTGGCGGGATCGTGGCGAACGGTGTTTCTCATTCTCTCAGGTTTCTTCCTCTTCGTGACGCTCTACCATACGCGGTTCATGCCGAAGGCGGCTGATGACAGACCCGTGCCCGGAGTGACGGCACGCACCATCCTGCGCGATTTCGGAATGACTTTCGTGACATTCTTCAAGAAACCCGATATCCTTTCCGCTCTCCTCTTCATGCTATTCTACCGCCTCCCGGAGGCCCTATGCATCAAGCTGGTGCAACCCTTCCTCGTCTCCCCCCATGCGCAAGGCGGACTCGGACTCACTACCAAGGAGGTCGGGTTCGTCAACGGAACCGTCGGAGTGATCGCCCTGCTCACCGGGGGTATCTTAGGCGGTATCGCTATTTCAAAAGGGGGATTGAAGAAATGGCTCTGGCCGATGGCTCTCTCACTCACCCTCCCCTGCGCGGTCTATTGTTGGCTGGCAATGGCTCTGCCTGATAATTTCACGGTGATCTGTTGCGCCGTTGGCTTCGAGCAGTTCGGCTACGGATTCGGATTCACGGCTTTCATGCTCTACCTCATCTATTTCTCAAGGGGAGAGAACAAAACATCTCATTACGCCTTCTGCCCCGCGGTCCTGGCCTGGGGAATGATGGGT
>JAIDPP010000009.1 GCA_029062725.1 Muribaculaceae bacterium
ATATAGCCGGCTTCATACCACCAGCGGGGGAATATCTGACAGCCGAAGAGCGTTCCGCTTCCGAATAGTTCGCGGAAAAAGGAGACTATGATGAGGATGATTCCATACCCGAGACCGTTACCGATACCATCGAGGAATGCCGGCCAGGGACGGTTGCTCAAAGCGAAAGCCTCGAGGCGTCCCATCAGGATACAGTTGGTTATTATAAGGCCGATGAACACTGAAAGAGCCTTGCTTACCTCATAGTTGTAGGCCTTGAGCACCTGATCCACAATGACCACCAGCGCGGCTACGACAACGAGTTGCACGATTATTCGTATCGAATTGGGGATCGTGTTGCGGAGCAGCGAGATTATTACGTTCGCGAAAGCGAGCACGGCAGTCACTGATATAGTCATTACGATAGCCGGCTCCATCTTTGCCGTAACCGCCAGTGCGGAGCAAATACCAAGGACCTGGACTATGACGGGGTTATCCTTCGAAAGAGGATTTATAAGCGGGAGAAATGATTTTTTTAGGCTCATTCGGATACCTCCTTTCCTTCGCTAAGTTTTTTGAAATATGCAGTATAGGGGGCAAGTGATTCCTGAAGCATCTTTGCGACCCCCTGACTTGTGATCGTGCCACCGGAAATTGCATGGACGTATGCTCCTGAGGCAGGTTCCTGACCGTTCTTAACAACCTTGACCGACTGAAATTGTCCGTCGGGAGCGAATATATCCTTGTTTTGGAACTGATTCTGGAATTTGGGAGTCTCAATCTCCGCTCCCAGTCCCGGTGTCTCACCTTGATGAGCAAAATACGCACCGTAGATGGTGTTTCCGTTTGAATCAAAAGCGATATATCCCCAAATCGGTCCCCAGAGGCCGGCGCCATATACGGGAACGACATATTTCATGCCGGCTTTTGTGGAACACTCGAATACTGGAAGCAGACGCTCATCGGCCGGTTTCTTATACTCGGTGCTGACATTGACATCGAATGCGTCGCCCTCTACATGCTCACCTTTGGAGTTGACGATATAGGAATTTTTCACATGTTCATTGTAGAGTTGTCCAACCGTTCGACCATTTTCAGGCACTATGAGCGCGGATGCGAGTATCTGCCGCTTGACGTCGTTTGCGATATTTTCCTCCTGTTTGGGACGCAGTGCCTGATAGACTACCGATAATCCCACTCCGACCAGGAGAACGAGCACCATCGCGTAAATGACGGTATAGGTATTGCTGTTTCTGTTCATCTCTATTTCGGAATTAGGAGTTGGTGATTTGAGTGCGTTTCATTCTCTTGCGTATGTTGAGGCTTACCACGCAATGGTCGATCAACGGCGCGAAGCAGTTGAGCAAAAGCACGGCGAGCATCGCTCCCTCGGGGTAGCCGGCATTGTAGCATCGGATAATGATGGTGATGACACCAATCAGGAAACCATATATATACTTGCCGGCTGTAGTGCGACAGGCGGTGACTGGGTCTGTGGCCATAAATACGATAGCAAACATGAAACCGCCAAGACAAAGCTGGGTTAGGGGCTCAAGCGCTGTGGCGGGATAGAGATCAGATGTCCAGTTATGGGCTACAAGTGCCATTAGGAACGCTCCCACGATGCCGGAGAGCATGATTCTCCAGTTGGCCATTCCTGTGAAGAGCAGGATAACCGCTCCTATCAGGATACAGAATGTGGAGGTCTCGCCCCATGAACCGGGATAGAGGCCAAAGAAAATATCGGTAAACGACAAGGGGTCGCCAAGGATACCGGTCATCTGCTCACCCGGAGCCATTGATGCCAGTTCCCCGAGTGGTGTCGCGCCGGAGAAACCGTCAACAGCCTGGCCTCCTCCGAGAGAGACGAACACGGCGTCGCCGCTCATCTTCGAGGGATACGAGAAGAAAAGGAAAGCGCGTGTCACGAGAGCCACGTTAAGGAAGTTATAGCCTGTGCCGCCAAAGACCTCCTTTGCGAAGATGACGGCAAATGCGACTGCAACGGCCAGCATCCAGCAGGGAGTGTCGATAGGACAGATCATAGGAATAAGGATTCCAGAAACCAGGAAACCCTCCTGAATCTCGTGGCCACGCATCTGGGCCACTACAAACTCTATTCCGAGCCCGACGATGTAGGCCGTCAGAATCTGTGGAAGCACGGCGAAGAAGCCGTAGAAGAAGAGTTCAAATACATTTCGGTCGGCTTCTCCAATGGCAAGGAAATGCTGATAGCCGACATTCCACATTCCGAACAGACAGCAGGGGAGGAGTGCGAGCACCACGATAATCATGGTACGTTTGGAATCGTTGCTGTCGTGAATGTGCACACCCGAGCGGGAAGTCTCGTTGGGAGTGAAAAGGAAGGTATAGAAACCGTCGAAAACGGAATGAAGTTTTTCAAACTTCCCTCCTTTCTCGAATTTCGGTTTTATCTCATCGATTTTCTTTTTTAATCCTTTCACGATAAGTATATTATAAAAGTAATGAAAACAAAATAGAGGAATGAGAGTGTCTCCTTACGAAGGTAATCGAGAACTTCGCGCACGGCTTTCTGGAGCTCATTCTTGGAGGTATCGACAAACTCTGGGAGTGCGAAATCCTCCGGAGCCACCTCATATATGCCAAGCTGTTCCATCTTCTCTATGTCCTTAGAGTAAATAGCTTTAAGAAGATATTCCGGATAAATATCGAAGGGAAAAACTTTGTCATATTCGCCGCTGAGTATCATCGCGCGGTGGCCGCCTTTGATGCGGGCATCAAAATTGAATGGTTTTCGAAGTCCTGCAAGGAAGGCAGGGAAAGAGCGTTTAACACTGAATTTCTTGGGATTCATCGATGCCCACCCCATGAATTCATCCGCATCGTCACCCTCCTTGATAAGAGTAACCTGACGGTAGGGGAAGCGTAGGAAACCGGTTTGGACATTTTCCTTGATCCCGGTCAGCACGTTTCCGGAGATGACCCTGACTTTACCTTCGCAATCGTTAATCTCTCCTTCAAGCAGAGTGTTTAGGGCGGCTCCATCGATGGTCTTTACGAGATGCGGCTTCTTTGCCATTGGCCCGGTAATAGCCACAGTGGTTTCGAATCCGAGTTTTTTCTTGGAGAAAAGACGCCCTATACGGACGGCGT
>JAIDPP010000090.1 GCA_029062725.1 Muribaculaceae bacterium
ATATATTATTGATCGAAGTTGGTTTCGATATGTTTGCCAATAGTCTTTTAAGAAAGTATCTCACATTTTCCGAACTCTTCAGTTTATAATGTTCCATGAGATCGCGGAAGAGCATAGTATTGAAATAACCCTGTATCTTGCGAATCTTAAGCGACTCCTCATTCATTGGCACCACTTCCGGAAACGCGCTTGAATTGAGATATTCCCGGCACATAGTGACTAAACGCGCTCTGCCCGACTCCTCAAAGGGAGACACTGAAACTCCCTTGAATCTCAAATATTCATTGAATGAGAGAGGAAACACCTCGAATTCCACTGGCCAACCGCGCAATGCAGAAGCAAGCTGTGATGAAAGCATCTCAGCATTACTCCCTGTGATGTAGATATTCTTGCAATAGGTCTTGTAAAGTCGCATTACAAACAGTTCCCATTTATCCACCACCTGGATTTCATCAAAAAACATATACACCTCCGACAAATGGATATCAGGAAACATCTCTCTATACGCTTGCAACACCTCATCGAGATCTTCTGCCCTCATATCGTACAACCGCTCATCATCAAAGTTTATCCATAGAATCCTTGATGGATCGACCCCATTATCAATTAACTTATTAGCTACAATTTTCAACATGTAGGACTTTCCGGATCGTCTCACGCCTGCAACCGTAATCATCTGCCCTGAATTTACAGGCAGTTCCAAATCACGATCTAATACAGGGAAGGGTAGCTCGCCCTGCATGGTGGATATTATTCCTTGTATTATATCTTTCCGTTTCATACGGACAAAAATAATAAATCTTTCCGAAAAATCAGGAAAGATTTTTAAAAAGTTTCTGTGAAATACGGAAATTATTAAAATTTTCTCAGTTGCCAGAAGGCTACGGCGGAGGCGGCGGCCACATTCAGGGAATCCACGCCATGCCTCATCGGGATGCGTGCCGTATAATCCGATCCTTGAATCACTCTGTGTGCCAGCCCATCGCCTTCGGTTCCTAATATCAAGGCAAGCCTCGGCTCCGCCGCAAGTACAGGATCTTCAATTGATCCCGATCGGTCGGTCAATGCCAATGCCACGGCCTTAAATCCTAACTCCCTCAAATCTGCCACAGGATCATCTATCCACGTCCAGAGCACAAGAAACACGCTTCCCATCGACACACGGACCGAACGACGGTTGAAGGGATCGCATGAGGTATTCGTCAGCAACACTGCATCTATCCCCAAGGCTGCCGCCGAACGGAAGATAGCGCCGATGTTGGTGGTATCGGTCACTCCATCAATCACACATACCCTCGAAGCTTCAGCACTTATCTCTGCCGGCAAAGGGAAAGGCTGTCCGCACTTCAGCTTATGTCTGCACACAGCAAGGTGCGATGCCTGTGCTGCCTCCCGAAATCGTTGGGACGTAAATATAATTCTTTACAAAACTAATCAGGGGCGACTCAGAAAATTCTGAGCCGCCCCCCTTAATTCGTAAATGATATTTATTCCTTACTTAACCGCGATTTTAGTGGTTTTCTTGCCGTCCTTCACGATGTAGATTCCCGGTACGAGATTCTGAAGGTCATCCCTTGAAGCGCTCCTCAATACTGAAGTTCCGGAGATTGAATAGACATCAACCAATTCCGCTCCCTCAGCTGCAATCTCTTCTACGGAAGAATGGAAGAAGTCGGGCATCGGGCCTTCGATAATTTCCTTGAAATCCTGCCATACGGGTGTCGCACGGAATTTCGACGCGGAGCCTGCGGGAACATATAATGTGCCATTCTTAGGACATTTGGTATCTACAAACACACAGTCGTTGATTGCTACCGGTTCAGGATTCAGAAGCTCTACTGCTTTGAGATAATGGTTGGCGTAAAAAGCGTTAAGGCCGATTGATGTCACTCCGGCCGGTATCGTGATTCCCTCAACCTTGAAATGTACCATGGAGTCACTTCCGATGCTTTTCAGATTTTCAGGAAGAACGATGTGCTCTATATATTCGCTGTGGAGATTCACCAGACCGAACGGAGGCATCTGATCTGCAAAATATTCAGAGGGTTGCTTCACGTATAATTCATCTGTAGCCGTGCAAGCCTCGATAGTGACATCCTTCATGTCGAGGACACGCACGCAGGGCATATTGTCGCGTATATACATGAAATCATCCATATTCATATTTCCGCTGATAACAAGATCTCTCACCCCGTTTGCATCACTTGAAGAGATCAGATCCTTTAAAGTGCCTGCCTTCACGACATTGAATTTCTCGTCATGGAGTGTCACGACATAAGCCTGCAGCTCATGTTCTCCGGCTATGTCGATGGAGTAATTGATCCCTGTCTTGTCAGCCATAATCATGTTGCCGTAGATCAACGGACCGTCAGCCTTGAACACTACGGCTTTCATAGGATCAGGATTCATAACTTCGCAATAGTAACTGAGGCTCAACCCCTTCAGGAGATTCACCTCCTTTTTTCCTGTGGGAATAAAACCGAGACCTTCGACAGCATCGTCCTCCATGCCCCTTATGTTGCAGTGGAATATCGTGCCTTCACCCACATTGATCTTAACCTTGCCCCAACGCGGTTTATTGCCTGTCACTCCGATATAGGAGGGACTCTCTATTGTTCCTCCAACCAGTTTATAGTAACCATCATTGTCATTCTTGGCCACGACCTGAAGCCTGTCGGTCGGATCTATGTCGGAAGAGGACACCTTTACCGAAAGGAATTGAAAATCACGTCCGGCAGCTTCAGGCAAGGTATTGACGCGCTCTGAACTCAACACCTCCTTTATCTTGTTATTCGCAGCTACAAGTGCAATTCCGATTTCTCCGGCGAAATTGGCAGGAGTCAGCACTGCACCCGGAAGAATATGGAAGGGTTCATCTTTTTTAACCTCCTCGACACTGATATTCATGGGTTCAGCCACATCTGCGTTAGCCCAGAGGTTGAAGTCGATACAACACTCTGAAAGTTCGTTACCCTCTTTGTCGGGAATAATATTGATTACCATGCCCGTATCGGCCGAGAAATCCGAACCTTCTGTCGGCTGGAGGGCATTCAGGTTGAAATAGCCGTTGCATGAGCCATCCCAACCCCAGTTGACATGATAGGAATCGTTATTATATCCGTCGATTATGAAGGCGTGACTGCCGCTTCCCGAACCGCTGTAAATCACAGGCAAGCCCTTGTCGAGACTCCCTCTTAACAGCGAAAGATTCTCCTCTTCCGAATGTTTCCGGGTGTATATGAACTGACAGTCGGCTGAATACCGGAACGGATTCTGAAGGCTATGACCGACCCAGGGCATCTGCGCGCCACTCTCGTCAGGGCCGTAACTCATATAGACTGCCTCACCTGCATCCCTCATGAGTTTTGCCAGTGAAGCGTAAGGCTTCTCATAGTCGATAGGATCAGCCTCGGTGTTTTTAGGCATCGACGCCCAGTCGTAGCTTTCGGGCCAGTTATGATATTTCATCATGATCGCCATTGCGGTGGCCACACAACCCGTCGGACACTGCACGCCTCCTATCTCGGGACACTCGGCATTGTAGGGATAACCCTGGCCCCAATTGGCGGTTTCAAGCAATACCCCTTGCTTATCAGCTCTTGTGGCCCCGCTTTTCCATGATGAATGGCTCGGCTTCCCCGCATTGGCCGTTTCGAGTTTCTCCGAATAATTATCAAGGAGATATTGCAGCTGCGGCGGTAGATTGGAGGCATCTAAGGCTCCTTTGTCGGAGTAGCCTAAAACTTTCTCGCTACGGTCATCGCCGGAGATTATGACAAAACCGTTGTTATCACCGGCATTATATATATAGAATGGCTGATTGTTATCACGGGTCTCCTTATTCTTGACCTTGACAGAACGTAGGGTCGGCTTATAGTTCACTCCCGCAGATTTAAAGAAATCATCTGCGGCGGCTTCCGCTTCGCGAGACGTGACTTGCCGTGCATTCGCGGCTAACAGAGCCGGAAGCAATAATGACAAAGTAATTTTTCCTCTCATAACAGTTATTTTATTTGTGTTTTTTCTTAAATGTTAGGCAAATGGATATAATATAAGCCGGAACGCTGCAGGTCAATATATTATTGTGCAAATATAGTACATTATTTGATAAAAATCACTATTTCAAAAATAATTATATTACTGTTCGTTAAATTATTTGAGCGTATGAAAAATCATGGCTGAGTCCATTTGCAATTATTACATAAATCTTGAAAAATTCCTCAATAATCTTTTTGAAGATCCTAAAATAACTCTTTCGGAAGCGTCTGAATCACCTCATTAAACTATCGAAAATCGAACCTCGGGACTTGTCTTCCAAAAAATAAGTTCAATTTCTGCCTCTCAAGAAGTTGGTCTACACTCATTTTGGTTTAGCAGACGACGGATTATAATCGAGATAAGGAGGTCGGACCCCGTCGGGTTCACGGCCTCCTTAATTTAATCGCACGGTTAATCTTGCGCCGGATAGCATAATTCACGGAAAGCCGTAATTGACTCGAATGTAGAATTAAAGTAATTTTGTAATTGACAAACATCAAAATGTATAAATTTACTTAGGTAAACTACTGAAACATAATTATACGGATATGACCAAAATCACTTTTTGCGGCTTCCTGACTGCTTTCATCGCGCTCGTGGCTCCTTCTGCCAATGCGATCGAAATAAACGTTACTGAACCCGGAACATTCAAAGACCTTATCATTGACAGCGAGGGAGATCTATCCACACTTGTAGTAAAAGGAACTCTTAACGCTGACGATGTGGCTTATCTCACCGGCGCCTCGGGAAAGATCAGGGAAGTGAAAAACCTTGACCTATCCGATATGAAGTTAGAGATTTCTGAAACGACACCCTACCGCCACGTGACGATCTCCTCCGAAGCCGGCGGGGGCGAATTCGCATATTGCTATTATTCCGAGACGCCCCGCGTCGAATCCAAGACCACTACCGGAGGATTAGGTCTCCCGATCCTGACATGGTATATCTACGGGCCAGAGATGACAGGGCTTCTGGCGAACACTAACTTCAAGAAAGTTACTTTGCCCGTCTCGCTCACCTCTGTGCCAGATTATATGTTCTTGGAGGCCTCTCTTGAAGAAGTGGCATGTCCCCCGAGAGCTACGTCTGTAGGAAGAATGGCGTTCAAGGAGTGTCCGCTGAGATCGATAGAGTTGCCGAAATCCGTAAAGACCATAGGAGAAAACTCATTCTTCCGGACTCAACTAACTACCCTCGAACTTCCGGAATCTCTTGAATCCATCGGTCTCTTTGCATTCTCTCAGACACCGCTGACGAGCGTCAGGCTTCCGGAATCGTGTGCTACCCTTGAAGCGGGTTCATTCCATTATTGCCAGAGTCTTTCTGCAATAAATCTTGAGAATGTCAAAGAGATAGGCGATGAGGCGTTCAGCTATGATAAAAGCCTCAAAATCCTTGACCTCCTCAATGTTGAGAAAATCGGTGATGAGGCGTTTTATAATTGCATTTTAAATGAAGTGAATTTTTCCGGTAAATTGAGATGGATTGGAAACATGGCTTTCTGGAAATACCGCGACACCGGATCCAATTGGAAAATCCTGAATCATCCGGAAGGAATTGAGAGTATTGGCAACTCTGCTTTCTCAGGGTGTGATTTCACTAAGGTTTCCCTCCCCTCTTCCATCGAGTATATTGGCGAGGATGCTTTTAATTGGACTCCCTGGAGCAATTCTTTGGCTTCCACTGCTATCGGAGGGGTGGTATATCTTGGCGATATAGCTTATATGTCGGTGAATCGTCCCGAAACAGTCATATTCCGCGAGGGCACGAAGTCGGTCTCTCCCAACTTCAGTTTCGCCAATACGAAAGAGTTTACTCTCCCGAATTCATGCAAGTCGATTTATGGAAAAGACTTTAGCCTAATTGAAAAAGCCGATCTTGGAAAAGGATTGAAGATAATCGGTAAAAAATGTCTCTGTGATGCCAAGAAACTTACCGGAGTCGATATTCCCGAGACTGTAGAGATAATTGAAGCAGGAGCCTTCGCATGGTGCGGCCTTACGTCAATCACCCTTCCCGCAGGCCTCAAACGTATTGAGGGAGACCCGGAGTGCCCGGGAGCGTTCGAATGGACCAATGACCTTACCTCACTTACTCTTCCGGAAGGATTAGAATATCTCGGCAACGGATCATTCTATGGGGAAAGTCTTGCCACGTTAAGATATAATTGCAGGAATATGGAGGTAGAAGGGTATACATTTACTCCAAGCAACGGAGTGACACACCCTAATGTATTCGGCAGGGCTCTGGAGAAAATAGTTATCGGTAAGGAGGTGGAAAGAATACCGGATGGCCTCTTCTCTACCACTGCCTCACGTCTGGAATTTGAAGAATCCAACGTTCCGCTGGAGATTGGAGACTTCGGGTTAAACGGTGGAGGCGAGACTTTGGTCAAAGGATCTATCGACCGTGTTACAAAAATCGGCCAGGAAGGCTTGAGCTACCTGAAATTTCCCGAAGGAACCGTCCTCGAATTTCCTAATCTGAAATCTTTGGGGGAGTCTGCTCTTTACTTCCTTTCCGGAATCAGATCAATCACTCTCGGCATCGGTGTCGAACATATCGGCTTGTCGGCTATCTCTCGTACCGATGGTATTGAAGTGCTTAAATATGATATTCCTTCCCTGAAATTTGAAGAAGTCGCTCCTTTCTTCAATGGTATCTGCGACGGAGAGATCGACACCATAATAATAGGAAAGAATGTTATGGATGTTCCCAACCGTGTCTTTGAGGATGCTCAGTTAAAAAAACTTATATTTGAGCCGCGCGAAACGACCCGTGCCGCCTCGCTGAGAATCGGTAATCGTGTTTTCGGATATAATGCCGCCTTCTCTTCAGTTGAATTTCCAAGTGACCTTACCTATATAGGAGATTCGGCTTTTGGTACCTGTCAAAATCTCTCCTCTGTCTTTATCCACAGCAAGGCAGTGCCTGAAATCGCTGAGAACGCGTTCAGAAAAGAGGCTACAGTTTATGTTCCCGCTTCCGATGAGAAGGCTTATAAAGCCGCCCTACCGGACAATAAGGTAGAACCTTACAGTATTGAATCTTTTGCCTTCAATAAGAAGAGGCTTACTCTTCTTGAAGGCGATTCGGAAATTCTACTGCTATCCATAAGGCCGGCGGAATGTCGTGAGATGGAAATTAAATTTGTCTCTTCTGATCCTGAAGTGGCAGATATTGATGAAACCGGTAAAGTTACGGCTCTCAGTATAGGGCAGACAGTGATCTCCGCATATTTTATATTTGACCCGGACTTCCGGACTGAATGTACCGTTGATGTCACTGATCTCAGCTCTATCGGCCAACTCGGCGACGAGCAGGATACACAAATCACGCAATACTACGACACTGAGGGCAGAAAAGTAATCGAGCCGTCATCACCGGGAGTATATGTCGGCCGCCGTACCGACGGCACCTCCTCCAAGATTATCATACGCTGATTTTCCACATTATTTTTCTAATATGACGCGAACGCTTCTATCTTGCTATCAGGTAGAAGCGTTCCATTTCTATATGTCGATCTCTTTTAATATGATCAGTGTTGAATTTTTCGTCCGTATTTGCACAGGATAGAGCATTTTACTAAATTTGCAAATCATTATGAAAGAAAAAGAACAAGATATCCGATGGTTGCAGCGTTTCGGGAATTACCGGAAGGCTCTGAAACGCCTTGAAGAGGCTATCACCATAATCAGCAACACCAGATCAGACACTCTTGACCTTCTAAAAGAAGGTTTGATTCAACGCTTTGAATTCACCCATGAATTGGCTTGGAAAGTAATGAAGGATTATCTTGAATATGAGGGTTATTCCGATATTAGAGGTTCACGTGACGCTTTCCGCCGTTCCCTATCGATCGGAATTATCGATAGTCCATTATGGATAGATTCAATTCAGACACGTAATATAACCTCTCACACCTACGATGAAGAGATAACCAACCTTACCTTAAATACCATCATAACGGATTATTACCCTTTGATGAAAAAATTTCACACCGTCATGACAAAAATTGCTGAAGATGAAAATCTCTGAAACTTTAGGATTGAAGGAAATGGAATTTGAAGATATCGTGAATACATTGGCATCGTTTGAGAACGTTAACCGAGCAATTGTTTACGGTTCTCGGGCGAAAGGATCATACAAGCCTTTCTCCGATATTGACCTCACGCTTTGTGGAGACAAACTAACTCAGACCGATATTCTACGTATTGCCGATAGATTTGAAGATTCCAACCTTCCCTATATGTTCGATATATCCGATTTCAGCAACCTGACCAATCCCGACCTGATAGATCACATAAAACGTTGCGGTGTCACGATATTTGAAAGGGAAGGGAAATTATAAAAACGCTCCAAAACCTATTGTTTTAAGGTTTCGGAGCGTTAAAGGATAACTATGCTTAACTATTGATCATCTTCTCTTGTGACCGCCGGTTGCCGCTATATCGGCAAGCTCATCAGGAGTAAAGGCCACTGTAACGGTATTGCCGCTACTCTTACCGACATACCTGTATTCAAAACCCTTCTTGAGAGAAGCGAGGACCTCCGCCTGCTGACGCATCGAACGGTCCTTGAGCATCTTGCCCATATTCTCTTTGAGCTCAGCCTTACTCTTCTCCATATCCGGCATGTCGTAAAGATCTTCGTCAACCTCGCATACATACACCAGCGACGAACCGTTATCCTCTATTCCGGTCACTTTCAGGCCGCGGTCAATGCTGTAAGGGAGTTTCTTCTTTTCGCTCTTAAGCTGAGTGGAGAGCAGCAGTTTGTTGGTATCCTCCTCGCTCATCGGATTCTCGGAGATATTCTTGATTTCCTCCGCCGGGAATTGAATCGAGAAATCATCCTTACTCCCGCGGTTCTTGTAGGTAACCTTCAACGACGCATCCGCATCCACCATCATATCGACAAGTTTCTTCATGTTTCCCTTCGAGAGCGCCAGACGCATCATCTCTTTAGCATTCTCAGGATCTGCCTTAAGTTCATTTACATCCGTCATCTGCTTGTTAAGGGTGATGACAAATTCCACCTCGCGTGTTTTGTCGTCATAAGACATAGAAGTCAGTTTGCCCGCCATCCCAAGGTTCATCGGGCAATGTTTCTTACCGGATTCGATCTGCGCCTTCAGCACGGCGTCGTTTTTTCCTCCACACGCTCCTGCCAGAACGGCAAGCAACACAATCATCAACAGATTAATACACTTCTTCATTTCGTTACATTTAAAATACTCCCCGCAAAATTAGTCCATTTTCCCCTTCGCACGTTGCTTTTGCGATAAAACCGCACAAATCAGCGACCAAAAACCTCTAAGGTTTCAAAATATACGCAACCCGGAACATGTATAATACAGGCATATTCCGGGTTTATTCATTTTAGGCTCCATCCACTAAAATTTCTAAATGCCAGGGTCGCAGATGTGCCTTGGGTATCGCTTTGCAGATTCAGGAGCATAGCGAGCTATGTGACTGAATTAAAAAGCGATAGACAAGGTGCAGCTGCGAGA
>JAIDPP010000091.1 GCA_029062725.1 Muribaculaceae bacterium
AAAGATGGCAAAGCCTATTACCACGTCACTGGTATCTGGGTTGGATTCTTCATCAACTGCCACGAAGGTCCGCAGAACATCCGGCTGAACCATAACCCGACCCCGCTCGAACCAGGAATGATCACCAGTAACGAACCCGGCTTATACCTTGAGGGTCGCTATGGCATCCGTTGCGAGAACCTAATCGTTACCGTCCCGGCCATGGAGACTGAGTTCGGGAAATTCTACAAATTCAACGAGATGACTCTCTTCCCGTTCGACCTTACGCTTTTCGAGACCTCCATAATGACCGACAGCGAGATTGAATGGCTCAACAATTACCATAAGAAGGTCTATGACCGCCTCTCGCCCCTTCTTGACGATGAGGAGAAGAGCTGGCTGGCAGCTAAGACACAACCTCTTAAAAGATAAAAAGATATGGCTATCATTAGAAGCGTAAGGGGCTTCACCCCCAAGATAGGTAAAGACTGCTTTCTGGCCGACAATGCCTGTATAATAGGCGATGTCGTGATGGGCGACGAATGTAGCGTATGGTTCGGAACAGTGCTGCGCGGCGATGTCAACTCAATCCGCATCGGCAACGGTGTCAACATTCAGGATGGTAGCGTGTTACACACCCTTTATGAGAAATCGACTATCGAGATCGGGGACCATGTGAGCATCGGCCATAACGTAGTGATACATGGCGCCCACATCCGCGACTATGCCCTTATCGGAATGGGAGCTGTCGTGATGGATGACGCAGAAGTCGGGGAAGGCGCTCTGGTGGCAGCCGGATCGGTAGTACTCAGCCGTACGAAAATCGGCCCGAACGAAATGTGGGCCGGTTCCCCAGCCAAGTTCATCAAGATGGTAGAGCCAGAGAAGGCAAAGGAAATGAACCATAAGATCGCCCGTAACTACCTGATGTATTCCAAATGGTACACTGAAGGCGAAGAAGCAGAACGTTACAAAGATTCATATTGACCGATAACGGGCCTGATGACCGGCAACTGACCGGCCTCATTTGAAGGCTCCTTTTCAAACTCACAAATCACCCCCTCCGATCCTTTTTTCCAGTAAAGAAAAAGAGGAAAGAGGGGGTGGTTGCATTTTTTCTACTGATTTTTGTTAAAATATTTTGTCAGAATCAGAAGATTATATAATTTTGCAACGAATTAGACGCCAACGCGCCGATGTGCGGTATGGCGCAACGTTATCAAACAAGAATAAAAACTTAAAATTAATAACATTCAACATGATTATCGTACCAGTAAAAGAAGGCGAAAACATCGAGAAAGCGCTCAAGAAATTCAAACGTAAATTCGAAAGAACCGGCATCGTTAAGGAACTCCGCAGCCGTCAGGCTTTCGAGAAGCCCTCTGTGACCAACCGCAAGAAGATGATCAAGGCCGTTTACGTTCAGCAGCTTCGTCAGGCAGAGCAGTAAGAAGCCTCCTTTTCATCCGACAATATAATAATCCGGTGCATCCCGCAGGGAAAGCGCCGGATTATCGTTTTTCCTCATGTTTCCTTAATCCCAAAATCAGATCCGAGCATGGTTCCGGAAGAATACGTATCTTACCTGCAGAACGAACTCAACCGAAGTCCGTTAACGGTCGATGCCTATCTGCGCGACATCGGACAGTTCATCTCATGGATCACGCAAGGCGATCCACATACCTTCTCCCCAACTACGGTAACCCTCGCCGATATCCGCACGTGGCTCGCCGAGATCGCGCTCACGGAGTCCACGACTACCCTGCGCCGCAAGACACAGAGCCTGCGCTCCTTCTTCCGTTGGCTACAACGCAAAGGAAGGATGAGGGGAAATCCGGCCGCTGACGTAATCCTTGCGAAAAAAGGAAAACATCTTCCGGAATTTGTACGCGAGACCGAAATGGAGTCAATTCTGGACGGGACTCAAGAGAACGGCTACATCCCGGCACGAGACCGCATGATCCTTTCCCTTCTTTATTCCACAGGAATCCGCCAGGCAGAACTCCTCGGACTTAAAGATTCCGATATCTCCTTTTATTCCAAGGAGATGAAAGTGACGGGAAAAAGAAACAAACAGAGGATCCTCCCTCTCCCCAACGCACTGCTGCACGAGATAGAAGAATGGCAGAAGATACGTAACGAGCATTTCCCCCATCTTCCCTCTCCGGCTCCGCTTTTCCCGGGGGAGAAGGGTCCGCTGAGCAAGATGCATCTCTACCGTATAGTGAAGAAAGGCCTCTCCTCAACCTCATCGGCCGCTAAGTCGCCCCATGTGCTTCGGCACACTTTCGCCACGGTTATGCTCAACCACGGCGCTAACCTCGACACGGTGAAGGAGATGCTCGGTCACGCCTCACTTTCGACCACGGAAATTTACACCCATCTTACTTTCGAGCAACTGCGCCGCAACTACGACAACGCACATCCACGAGCCGCCGGTCCACGGGACGGTAGCACGACTGAGCCCGGAGAAAAGGAATTTTAGAAAAATAATCCGTTTTCCATAAAATACGTTTAACAAAACAACGCCTTTCCGCGTTATCAATTTATAACCCCTAAACAGAAACCATTATGGAAGCGACTATTAAAGCCATACATTTCGACATCTCCGAAAAACTCGTCTCCTTCATCAATAAGAAAATCGACAAACTCGTACGTCGTTTTGAAAGCATCTCCGCAGCCGAAGTCAACCTTACTCTCGTGAAGCCAGAGGCAGCGATGAATAAGGAAGCCGGAATCAAGCTGAGCGTGCCGGGAGGTCCTGACCTCTTCGCCTCCAAAACAGCCGACTCCTTCGAGGAAGCGATCGACCTTGCTCTCGTGGCTCTCGAGAAACAACTTGAGAAAGAGAAGGCAAAGAAGTAATACACTCATTTTAGATGACCACAAGCAAAAAAGCTAAAAATAAAATGCGAGTCCCCGGAAGGATGTTCTACATCCTTTCGGGGCTTGCCATTGCCTTGGCGCTCCTTCTTGTGTGGGGCTTTCCATACGTTATGTCGCACACTACGCAGGAGGCCATTATCCGCATCCCGAAAAACGGGGATTCACGCACACTCAACGACTCCCTCTCGAAATATTTCGGAGAGAAGTTCGCCGGGAGGGTAATGACCATCTCCCGTTTTCCCGATGGAGATGTCAGCCGCCGCTACGGCTCCTATCTCATTCCAAAGGGGTCGAACCCGGTATCTGTAATGCGACGCCTCACGCATGGAGGCCAGACACCCGTGACGGTAACGGTCAACGGCTTCCGCTCCCTCGACAATCTCATCGACCGCATAAGCGCGAAACTCGATTTTGACGCCGATTCCCTGCGGACCCTCCTGAGGGACCCGGAGGTGACCGCTCCCTTCGGATTGACTCCCGCACAAGCCCTCGCCCTCTTTGTAGATGACAGCTATGAATTCTACTGGACCTCATCCCCCTCCGAAGTAATAAAGAAAATCGGAGACAACTACCGCAATCTCTGGAATAACGAGCGGACTCGTCGCGCCGCTTCCCTGGGAATGACTCCGGCCGATATAATGACCGTTGCCTCAATTACGGATGAAGAGACGAATGTCTCCGCTGAAAAGGGAACTATCGGACGCTTGTATATAAATCGTCTGAAAAAGGGGATGAAACTTCAGTCGGATCCGACTGTAAGGTTCGCGCTGAACGATTTCACCATCCGTCGCGTAAAGGGTGAACATCTCAAATTTGATTCCCCGTATAATACATACCGCTATGCCGGGCTTCCTCCCGGTCCTATCCGGACTACGGGAAAGAAAACCGTGGACCTCATCCTCCAAAGCGAACCGAATGACTATATCTTCATGTGCGCAAAGGAGGATTTTTCAGGAACCCATAATTTCGCCACCGATTACGAGCAACATCGCGAAAACGCTCGCAAATATCAGAAAGCCCTCGATGAGAGGGGGATAAAATAAAGAGGTAAACAGAAGATAAATCCTATTTGAACAAAAATTATGTCACGGACCCATTCAAATCCCCGACATATTCTTTCATTCTTTCTTATCATGGAGATGCTGCTCGGAGGTTTTTCCGCATATTCCGACGCTCTGCCGGAGCCGGATATGCAGTTCGTCTCCACATCCTCAGCAGTTGCTTCTGAGATCGTCAACGATCCGATGATGAATCCCGACGCAGTAATTGAAGATCTGTATGAGACGGAATTTTACACTCCCGGAGATGACTCGGATGATGAGCCTATATTGCGGCCTGCTCTTCCGCCACGTCCCGAAGCGCCGGATCCTAACCGCAATTGGTGGCATCTCTTCAAGAAAGGAAAACTCAACATGGCCGACACCACTGTGCAGTATCCCAAGTTCCTTGATTTCTGTGTCAAGGTATATCGCTGGGCCGACAAGGCCTTCAACTCCTACGATCCGCAATATGTGGAGGGTACAGGACGCCGTTGGAAAGCACGTATCCTTAGCGACAACTGGGTTGACTCCTACTATATCAACCCGGGTAAGAAAATTCCGGTCAGGATGATGAGCGAGCCTTACACCAACATCGGAGCATACATCCAATATATGGCCGTTAGTATCGGATATTCAGTCGATATGAACAAGTTGATAGGGAAACACCCCTCCAACCACCAGAAACTCGAATATACCTTCAACTGCGCCCGTTTCAATATCGAAGGACATATCTGGACAAATACCGGAGGGACTTATATCCGCACCTTCGGCGACTATAACAACGGCCATCTCATCAAGGAATTTTTTGATGGAGTGAAGTTGAAGAATATAGAGACCTACGGATATTATTTCTTCAACAACAGGAAATTCTCAATGGGCGCCGCATATAACTTCTCGAAATTTCAGCTCAAGAGCGCGGGATCTGCTGTAATAGGCTTAGGCTATAACAACCTCGACGTGACTATTGACCTTACCAAACTTCCCGAAACGCTAATACCCTATCTGAATGTACCTCCCGAGAATTACCGTTTCCATTACCGGAGTTATGCGCTTATCGGAGGATATTCGTTCAACTGGGTCATCACCCCCCGACTCCTTTTCAATATTTCGGCCATGCCGGGTGTCGGGGTCAACAAGACATACGCCGATAATTATAGCGGCAGCTCCTACTCGACGGCCGTTAACCTCCGGGCAATGGGCTCGCTGACATACAACCTGAAAGATTTCTTTATCTGCGCCGTGGCCAAGCTCTACGGAAGTTTCTATACCTCCGACAACAACTCGCTCTTCTCTTCCGTCGAGAACGGTCAGGTCAGTATAGGCA
>JAIDPP010000092.1 GCA_029062725.1 Muribaculaceae bacterium
GGCAGATACGTTATATACTCGCGTGTTGGAGTATTTGAGGTTGTTGTAAACGTAGTTGCCGATGTTGGCACGGAGTGAGAAGCCGAGATCCCAGTTGTTCCAAGAGAAGTTGTTGTTCCAGGTAAGGGTTACCTTGGGATCCTTGGAGTGGTACATGATGAGGTCCTGGTCGTTGATCACGCCATCCTGGTTCTGGTCAACATACTGGTTTTCGAGGGGATCGCCGTTAGCGTCATAAACCTGCTCATACACCATGAATGTGAAAGCGGGCTGCCCTACGATATGCCATCCGAGGTTACCGCCGGTTCCGGAAGGAAGACCGATAGCGGAGATAGCGGAATTGGTGCCTTCGCCCTGGAGTTCGGTGATCTTGTTCTTGTTCCAGGAAACGTTTACGCTGGTGTTCCAAGTGAAGGAGTCAGTGATTACAGGCTTGGCGCCTACAGTCACCTCGACACCGAGGTTCTCCATCGAACCGATGTTACGCCACTGATAGTTTGAAGTGTTTGAAGTAGCAGTCGGCACATTTGAGAGGAGGTCGCGTGTCTTGCGGAGATACCAGTCGGCTGCAAGAGTGATGCGGTTGTTCATGAAGCCCATGTCAAGACCGACGTTCCAGGTAGTGGTTGTCTCCCACTTGAGGTCGGGGTTATAAGACTGGGGGAAAAGCGGGTTGATCCAAGCACCGTTGCCGTTGGGGTTGAGGTACTGGAAACCGAGCTGATAAGAATTGGTGTAGATCGGGAGATAGCCGAAGTTCTGACCTATATCCTGCTGACCTGTCTCACCCCATCCGAGACGGAGCTTGAAGTCGTTGAGCCAGCCCTGGGAAGCCTCCATGAACGACATGTTGTTGATCTTCCATCCGAGAGCCACGGCGGGGAAGAGACCCCAGCGGTTGTCCTTTGAGAAGCGGGAAGAACCGTCATCACGAAGGGTGAAGGTCAGGAGATATGTGTCATCGAAGATATAGTTGATACGGCCGAAGAAAGAGACGAGCTGGTTGATGTTGCCCCAGCGGGTCATCGGAGCGTCCTCGTATGCGTGGCCGATGCGGGAGGCTGTGTTGGGGTCAGGAGTTATGGAGAATGTTCCACCTGTGTAGTCGAATTCGTAGCCGAGAGTGTTGAGAAGAGTCTCGCTGCGTCCGTGATAGTCGAAACGCTGCCAGTCGTAACCGAGAGTTACGTCAAGATTGGATTTGGCTGCCTCGAATTCCTTCTTGTAGTTGATGAAGAAAGAGAGGTTGGTGTTGCGCTGAAGCTCATACCAGTTGGAATGTGTGCCCGCACCGTCCTTATAGTTGGAGCGCCAAGCCATGATTGAATTGGGGTTCACGTCGGTGTTGGAGGTGTTCTTTGAAACCTGATAACCGAGGTTGAGGTTGAAGTGAAGTTCGGGAAGCCAGTGGAGCGAGTAGTCGATGGCGATGTTACCGGTGGAGTTGAGAGTCTTGCCGACAGTCTTCTGGTCCATAAGGAGCTGAAGGGGGTTTTCGGAAGCGTTCTCCTCAGGGTTACCTGTGGTCTGGAGGATGTTGAAAAATCCGTTATAGATCATAGGCATGTCCTCAGAAGCCATGTTGTAGGTTGAATATACGGGATAAACCG
This sequence comes from Muribaculaceae bacterium, assembly GCA_029062725.1. Lineage (GTDB taxonomy): Bacteria > Bacteroidota > Bacteroidia > Bacteroidales > Muribaculaceae > Lepagella. The sequence continues at coordinate 1,611 of JAIDPP010000092.1, forward strand.
GAGCCATACCTACTGCGCCGCCCATCACGCCTGCGGCGTTACCTGTGCGAACCCATGAACCCTGTGCGTTCAAGATAACAGAGAGGTGATCCTGAAGGAATTTGGGGCTGAGGTTGAAGCCTACAGTGGCACGCTGCATCGAAGAGGTCTTGATGATACCCTGGTTGTCAGTGTAGGAAGCGTTGACGCGGTAGGGGAGGAAACCTGCGGAACCGCCGACACTAAGGGAGTAGTCGTGAGAGAAAGCAGTGCGGAGCACCTCTTTCTGCCAGTTGGTGTCATAAAGGTTGTAAGCGGAACCCTGCTCAGTGCCGACTGAGGGATCTACGGGGTTGGCGTAGAGGAATCCCTTTGCGCGGTCGTTACCATACTTCTCGATGAGGTCAACATACTCCTGCGCACCCATCATCTTCATGGTCTTGCGGGCTGTATTGACATGGAAGTTGGCGGCGAAGTTAACCTGGGGGCGGCCGCTCTTACCTTTCTTAGTGGTGATGATGATCACACCGTTAGATGCACGCGAACCGTAGATGGCAGTTGCGGAAGCATCCTTGAGGATGGTCATGCTCTCGATGTTCTGGGGGTTGAGCATGGTGAGGGCGTTTGTGCCGCCGGCGTTGCTCTGGTTGCTCTGGGGCACACCGTCGATGACGATAAGGGGGTCGTTGGAAGCCGACAGAGAGGAACCACCACGGATACGGATGTTAGCGTTTCCGGAGGGATCACCACCCGAGGTAGTTACAACGACACCGGGGCTTGCACCTACGAGGAGGTCCTGAGCCGAAGTAGAGATACCGGCATCGACGTCATCGGGAGTCACGATGGCTACCGAACCGGTCGCATCGGATTTCTTCACGGAACCGTAACCGATAACGACAGTCTCCTGCAGCATGGTTGAGTTCTCCTTCATCACGATGTTGAGGTTGGTCTGGCCGTTGACGGCAACTTCCATGGGATCGTAGCCCACGTAAGACACCACGAGCGTAGCATTAGGGGCTACAGTCAGGGTGAAGTTACCTTCGAGGTCGGCTGACGTACCGTTGGAGGTGCCTTTCTCCATAATGGAGGCACCGATCAGGTCTTCGCCAAGTTCATCGGCCACATGACCGTGGACGGTGATCTTTTGCGCGAAGCCGGGAAGCGCGAGCACCAAGAGAGCTATCATGGTGACCCATAACTTCCGATTCAGCTGAAAACAGATGTTCTTCATGCAAGAATGAAAATTAAGTTATACAATTTAGTTAAGTTTAAAAATCTCTCGTTTTATGGTCGGAGTTCCCGTCCGGCTCTTGCATTTCCGGAGGGGTCTCCCTGATGGGTTACATACCGACAGGGCCGGATCCGCTGGAATCCTGCCACTGCGCAATGCGTTATGTTTCAGTCGTTAATGGAAACTGAGCCATTACGGTCATTTTAAGGTTAAACTATATTTTAGAGAGCCTAAGACGGTATGTTTCAATGATTTAGAGTTATCTACACGGGCAATGCCGCCGCAGAACCTTCCGGAGAGAGCGCGCCTCGCCCGAGGGTAAGGCGATGACAAAGATACGGAATTCGGATGATTTTAAGAAATATAAACCAAAATTAACAATGTTAATTAACAATTTTAACATTCTTTTCCTCCCTCTCAAAAGAGACTTGTCATGCCCCTATCTCGTGATTCGCCAGGAGGTCTTGACCTTACGTTTTACAGCCACGATGTTGAAGAGGATGATAAGGGCACACAGGATGAGAGCCGTCGCTATGACGGGCCAGAAAGCTCCCGTCTCCGCTCCGAGGGCGCGGAGGGGATTCAGGTAGGCGCTCCGCAGGATCAAGGCTCCGCCCAAGGCAAGAATGGTAGCGCCCAAGGAGGAGAAGACCACGATTCTGACGTATGGCGCTCCGACGGCGGAGAGAGGATAGCCGAGCATAAGGAGGGAATGGAGCTTCTCGCGGTTTTTCTCCATGAGGAGCGAAACCGAGAGCATGAGGATGAATAGGGAGAGAACCGTGATGATGGCACCGATGGCGAGCACGATCCCCACTACGAGCTTGAGCAGGAAAGAGGCCGAGGCGGCGGTTTTGTCGCCCGCCACTTCATAGTCATGCGCTTCGAGATAGTCGGTAATGGCCACGTCACCGGGGGAATTGACATCTATTATAAGGCGCGAAGGAGCCTCTGCGGCGTTGACGGAAGAGCCGGAATGTCCGGCCAGCAGGGTGTTGCTCCAGTCCATGAAGTTCTGGGGTACAAGGATGGTGTTGAGCCTGCTGGAATATCCCGCCACGCGGCCGTGGAGTTTCACGGAGCGTTGCTCCTGTTCGTCATAGATGGTTATGTCGAGGGGGATTCCGCTCATCAGCCCTTCCGACATCTGGGGCAGTCCTGCGGCCGAGGCGAATCCGAAGTTATAGAGAGTGAGGTAATCTTTCGAGATTATGAGGGGAATCTCGTCGGATCCCTCCCGCCATGTCCATTGCGACTTGGGGACATCCACGTATTCGTCAGGGATAGATTCGAAGAACATCGCCGTTGACATTCCGCGTCCCGCCTGATTCAGCGAGGCGCGCACACGGTAGGCGGAGGCTGTGAAGGGAGCTGCCTTCCGGACCCACGGCTGCGCCTTGATATCAGCTATCTCTGCCGAGGAGAAGGAGGAGGAGCCGTGGAGGGTGTTTTCTGAGGTCACCTTCTTATTGATGACCAGATAGTCTGACCGGATGAAACTGTCTTCGGCCGTCCATATCGAGCGCGCGTCGAGATAGAATATCAGGCCTCCGAGCACGATCGCCAGGCCGATGAAGTTGGAGAGAATGAATCCGGCGATGCGGGCCGGGGAGATGTTCTTTCTTAGTAATCGTGAGATGACCATCGGGAAAGGGGGATAAGGGATGATGGAATAAGGAAGGGTCGGGATGCCGCGACCATGATTGGCATTCCTGTCAGAGGGCGAGTCGGACGGGATTGTCGAGGAGCAGCGGATTGCCGACGGATGTGGATATGATTGCGGCGCCCTGGGTCTCGGCGGCTTCGGAGATAATCCGGGCGGCGATGCGGTTGTTTTCCGCGTCAAGGTGGGATACCGGCTCATCGAGGAGTATGAAATCGAATGGCTGGCAGATGCTGCGGATAATGGCCACGCGTTGCTGCTGTCCGATCGACATACGGCCGCAGGGATAGTCGCGGCGGAAGGCGATCCCGATACGCTCCATCCATTCTTCGATCTTGCTGTCGGGAACGAAGTCGGTGAGGCGGTTTTTGAGCCGGATATTCTCCCATGCGGTCAGTTCGGGGAAGAGTGAGAGTTCCTGAGGGAGATATGCTATAGCGCGGCGTCTGATCTCCTGCCATCTGTCGATTCCGAAAGAGGCGGTATCCTCTCCGTCGAAGAGTATGCGGCCCTCGTAGTCGGTGCGTGCGCCGAAGATATATGCGCAGAGCGACGACTTTCCTCCTCCGGAAGCGGCCTCGATCAGATAGCGGCCTCCGCGTCGGAGAGTGAGGTCGGCACGCCAGACATCGGAGGGGGGAATCTTCTCCGAGACAAAGACTTTGGGAAGGGCGTTTTCGATTCTTATCTCATTAATCATGGCAACTGCAATAATAGCCTTTCATTTAATGGCCTTCAGGAACGTGAGGAGTATATTCTCCTTCTCGTTGAATGCGCGTATTTCGGAAGTGATCTCCATTGAGCCCTGAGAGGGGGAGAGGGCGATAAGGGTATATTTCACCGGGAGGTCGGCGGGAGTGAATTGTCCGGTCGGAGCCGTTCCGGAGGTCACGAGCGCGAACATCGCCCCTTTCAGCTGCGGGGCGATATCGGCAGCCTCGAGGGTTCCGTTGACTTCGCCGTTATTGAAACGCAGAATCTTGCCATCCTTGATCACTGTAGATCCTGTCGAAGAGGATATGAAATCGGTCAGGTCGGCGGTGTTCTCACCGGTGGTGCTTACGGCTCCCTTCACCATAGAGCCGTTTGCGGCTACGGCGCATGTACCGTCGATGGCTCCTAATGCGGAAAGAATCATTTCGGCGCCGGGGATATTCTTGTCGCCGAGTTCCTTTTCGAGCGATTTGACGAGCGCCGGAGTGAGGGCCATAGCGAAGAATGTGTCAGCTGAGCCTGAGAGCTCCTTGACCATCGCGGGGTCTATGCGGTCGGAGGGGAAGTTGAATTTCGCGGGCTCTCCTTTGGAATTGAGTATCGAGAGGGAAGAGATGAAGCGGCCGTTTTCGAAATCGGCGTTGAACGCGAGGTCACGGGCATCGGAGAAGAGTACGGCGAGGCCGAGGCCGGCCATGGTTTTGTCGCGGAACGACATGCCGGAGGCGTTGTAAATTGCGGCGAGGTTGCCCCAGCCTTCGATATCGTGAGAGATCTCGGCCAGACGCGAGGAGTATGCGTTGGAGAGGAAGGATGTCTTTTCGCTCAGTTCCGAGAATCGTGCGATCTCGGCGGGGTCTATATCGTTGCGGTGAGATGCGCGGATCCAGAACTGATTCCCTTTGAGGGCAGTGTTTCCGCAACGATCGATGCCGTTTTCGGAGGCTATCTGCATCGCGCCATCCTCGGAGATATATTTCCTGAAGGTGTCGGGGTCGGCGAGAAAGCCTGTGATATAGAAATCGGAACCTTCGACGAAGAAGATTGCCGAGGAGGGATCCACGCCTGTCTCGCCGTTGAGGATGGCGCGGATGCGGTCGGCGGTGTCGCGGTCCTGACCGGCGACAAGGGCGGCTACTTCCTTGCCGGGGACAATCTTCGATCCCTCGATCTTGCAGCCGGTCTTTTCAATCACGCTCTTTAGGTTGAGGGCGGCCACCGCGGAGGCGTCGGCCGGCACCGTGGCGAGAAGTTCGGCGGTATCGGTCTTCGATCCGGAGCATGAGGGGAGGAGGGATATAAGAAGAGAGAATATAATGATGAGTGAGGCCGCGGAGAGGCGCCGGGAAACAATGGTCTTGTTCATAATATAGAGAAGATTATCCGTTAAGAGTGAATTTTGGGGTAAAATTAATGAAAATATTTGGAATGGAGAGCTAAAATCGCTAAATTCGCCATTTAATAAGGATTTTCCCGGAGCCGGAAAACCGGGGATAGGAGCTCATATCAGGGATTATGGAAGAGAGGAGGAAGGGAATTCTGAAAGGAATAAAACATAAATATAGAATATGGCACAGATTTCAAACAGAGTTCAGAGTCTTGCGGTATCGGCCACGCTGGCAATGTCGCAGAAGAGCGGCGAACTGAAGGCCGCCGGAATCGATGTGATCAATATGTCGGTGGGCGAGCCGGATTTCGATACTCCCGATTTCATCAAGGAGGCTGCCAAGAAGGCAATCGACGAGAATTATTCACGCTATACGGCCGTAGCGGGCTATCTCTCGCTGCGTGAGGCTATCAGCGCGAAGCTGAAACGTGAGAACAATATGGATTTCTCTCCGGCGCAGATCGTGGTCGGCAACGGCGCCAAGCAGGAGCTGACCAACGCTATCCTCGCCACCATCAATCCGGGCGACGAGGTGATCATCCCGGTTCCGGCGTGGGTGAGCTATGTGGAGATGGTCAAGCTTGCGGAGGGTAAGGTCGTTACGGTCCATGCGGGCGTGGAGCAGGATTTCAAGATCACTCCGGCTCAGCTCGAGGCGGCTATCACCGACCGCACGCGCATGATCATGCTCAATTCCCCTTCCAATCCTACGGGCAGCATCTATAGCTATGACGAACTGAAGGGTCTCGCGGAGGTTCTGGCGAAGTATCCCGATATCCTTATCCTCTCTGACGAGATCTATGAGCATATCAATTTCATCGGCAAAGAGGGAATTCATTCGCTTTATGAATTCGAATCGGTGAGAGACCGCGTGATGGTTGTCAACGGCGTTTCAAAGGCTTACGCGATGACGGGCTGGCGTATCGGTTTTATTGCCGCACCGCTGCCGATCGCGAAGGCTATCAATAAGCTCCAGGGTCAATACACGTCGGGTGCATCCTCGATTGCGCAGAAGGCCGCGGAGGCCGCTTACCTGGGTCCCCAGGAGTGCGTGGAGGAGATGCGTAAGGCATTTGAACGTCGCCGCGACCTGATAGTGTCGCTGGCGCGTGAGATTCCGGGCTGGATCGTCAATGAGCCTCAGGGCGCGTTCTATCTTTTCCCGGAAGTGAGCTACTATATAGGAAAGAAGATCGGCGACAAGGTTATCGGTAGTTCGGCGGATTATGTGATGTATCTGCTTGAGGAGGCTCACGTGGCGTGCGTTGACGGGGATGCGTTCTGCGCCCCCGGATATCTGCGCCTGAGCTACGCCACCTCGGATGATAATATCCGCGAGGCTATGCGGCGTATTAAGGAGGCCTCCGAAAAGGTCGGAGCGTGATAAGGCAGCGTCTGCGGGCTCAATCAAGGGATTTTGTCGGAGTGTGATAAGGCAGCGTCTGCGGACTCAATCAAGGGATTCGGTCGGAGCGTGATAAGACAGCGTCTGCGGACTCAATCAAGGGATTCACATTCGGTCACATACGTGAGTATGCTCCCTCATGTTCACCCTTGATTGAGCCCACATCCACTACCTTCTGACACTCCGACGGCTACGCAATGAAGTTATTAACTTTCTGACACTCCGACGGCTACGCAATGAAGTTATTAACTTTCTGACACTCCGACGGCTACGCAGTGAAATAAATTTAGTCTTAAAACAAAAAAGGAATCCTTCAAAAGGATTCCTTTTTGTTAAATCGTCTCTGATGTCGCTATTGTTAGTTTGAGTGGGCGAAGATGGATTCGAACCACCGAAGGCATAAGCCAGCAGATTTACAGTCTGCCCCATTTGGCCACTCTGGTA
>JAIDPP010000093.1 GCA_029062725.1 Muribaculaceae bacterium
CCGGGGCAATGTCGGCCGTGTCAACATCGAACACCGCACGGTAGGTGTCGCTCACCTTCCATACGAGCACCATACCGATAAGTACAGGATTACCTATCTTGTCGTTGACCTTTATCGGGTCAATGTCCATATTGCGGATACGGAGCGAAAGTTTCTTGCGGTTGAGGAAAGGATTGACCCAGTAATAGCCGACCTTTTTGCACGTACCCTTATATTTCCCGAAGAAAATCATCACACGCGCCATATTAGGTTCCTGTACGAAATAACCGACGCATCCGAAGATGAATAATATAAAGAGGATGATTGCACACGGAATTGCCCACGCGAGATTATTATCGCTTTCAGATCCTGCGTAGATGCAGAGACCGATGAGGACGGGAATAAGAATGAATGTGAAGAATATCATAAGGAAACCATTGATACATAGTCCCTTGTATTCGTACTCATAGTTGTTGTTGTCGTTCATTACGTAATGGTATTTATAAAAATAAAAGGAGAGATGGAGTGTTAGAGAAAAGGGAATCCGATTCACCTCGGATTCCCTTTTATAATCTGATATCCGGAGAGTTTAGATGAGTTCTTCAACGTCTTCAACCACTTTCTCACCGTATGAGAGCTTGATCAATCCGACGGCCAGGGCGCCGGCTACGAGGAGGACGCCCGCTGCAACAAGCATGAGGCTCTGGTTACCGCCAAGCATGTTAAGGATTACACCGCCAAGCGCGGCTGCAACGATCTGGGGCAGACAGATTGTTCCGTTGAAGAGACCGAGGTATGCACCCATATTGCCACCTTTCAGCGAGTTAGTAAGGATGGTGAAGGGGAGAGCCAGCATAGCCGCCCAAGCACATCCGATAAGGAAGTAGCTGATGAAGAGGAGATATTTGTCAGCAAAGAAGATAGTGGATACGAAACCTGCGGCCCCGAGAAGAAGACTGACGATGTAAGCGGTCTTGAGACTCTTGAAGCGTGGGATTATCACAGCCCAGATCACAGATCCGATAGCCTGGACAGCGAAGAGAGTACCCACCCAGTTACCTGCTTCCTGATATCCGGGAGAGGCTACATCGGTTGTACCCCATACGCTGCCGGCAATAGCACCGTTGGTGTAAGTCCACATAAAGAGGAACGCTGACCAGCAGAAGAACTGCACGAGACCTACTGTCCAGAATGTAGAGGGTGCTTCCCTGAGAAGCTTCATGAGATCGAATTTCTCTTTTTTCTTAGCTTTGTCGGCCGAGATTCCGTGATATGCGGCATATTCAGCCGGCGGCATCTCCTTGATGGTAGCGAAACTATAGATAACGCAGAGTATAAGTATAGCCGCGCCGATATAGAAGGAATAGGTCACTGAGGCAGGAACCACCCCCTGGGGGGCGATATTGCTTATCCCGATAGCGGTAAGGATGATAGGGGCGAGATAGCCGACGAGAGAACCGGCATTACAGAGGAAGCTCTGGATCGAATATGCGAGTCCTTTCTGCTTCTCATTTACCATATCACCCACGAGCATTTTGAAAGGCTGCATCGCCATATTGATAGAAGTATCGAGGAACATAAGGGCGATGAATCCGAAAATCATGGCTCCTCCCACGGTGAGGCCGAAGCTGCCGGCATTTGGAAGAAGGCACATAACTATGACAGCAATTAAGGCTCCTAAAAGGAGATAGGGGAGGCGTCGGCCGAGACGGTTCCACGTGCGGTCGGAAGCAACGCCTACGATCGGTTGCACGATAATGCCCATGAGAGGTGGCAGAATCCAGAAATAGCTCAGTGAGTGGGGATCATCCCCGAGAGTCGCGAAGATTCGGGAGTTGTTGGCGCTCTGAAGAGC
>JAIDPP010000094.1 GCA_029062725.1 Muribaculaceae bacterium
TTTCATTGATGTTCATTACGAATCAGTATTTAGATTTATGGTTAACATTCTTTCGCCAATCAGCCTTACAGAGGGCGACCAACGGTCGGACCGGTGTCTGCGTCGGCGAACGGTTTGTGTTCTTTCTTACGGTGCAAACTTACACCATTTTCCAAACATCTGCAAATAAAAAAATATGTTTAAAAGCATTAATCGAAAAAAAGAGGTCTCCCCTTTCGGGAAGACCTCAATTATATTATCTATATAATCTTTTTTTACTTCTGAGTGAAGATTACGATACGGTTCCAGTCGTTAGTGCTGTAGGGCTGTACATCAGAGCCGTCATACTTAACGGTGAGGCGGTTAGCATCGATGCCGTAAGTGTTGATGAGGGCGTCTGCAACGGCGTTTGCACGTTTCTCAGAGAGCTGGAGGTTGTATTCAGCTGTACCGGTATCCTTGTCAGCATAACCAACAACCATTACTTTCTCTTTGGGGTTAGCCTTGAGCCACTCAGCCATGTTGTAGATATTTACCTCCTCGGTAGGCATGATCTTGGCAGAGTTGATGGTGAAGCGTACAGTTGACATGAGAGGAGCGTTCACGCAATCCTTCTGAACAACGGGCTCGGGGCAGGGGAGCTGAGCCTGGAGAGAAGCAACTTCCTGACCGCAAGCGAGGAGCTGTGCGCGGAGGTCGTTAACCTGACCGTTAAGGGCTGCGATCTGAGATACATACTCACACTGGTTGAACTTACCCCAGTTACGGCCACCGATGTTGAAGTTGAAACCACCCATTACAGATACATCGCCGTCGATGGAAGCACCACCTGCATAGCCATTCCAGTTGTCACCGTAGAAGCATGCACGAGCCTCAGCGAAGAAGTCAACATACTCACAAAGACGGAAACGGAACTGAAGACCTGCGGATACGGGAAGAGTCCAAACTACGTTCTTCTCTTTGCCATGATCATCAAATACGTTGGTTGCAACTGCGGGCTTGCCTGCTGCATCGCGGATATCCCAGTTGGCATCACCACCAAGACCTACGAAAGGAATGATAGAGAATACGCGGTTATCGTTTGCACCCTTGATAGAGTTGAACATATCCCAGAGCAACTCTGCCTGAAGCTGTGCGTGCTTTGAACGAGTCCAGCCGTTTGCACCATTTTGAGTAAGAGCGTTTGTCCAGTGAAGCGGACCACCCATAGCCTTGATACGGAATCCAACATAGGGAGATACCCAACGGCCGAAACCGAAACCGTACTGAACGGTCATCTGCTTGCGCTGTACGATGGGGTTGTTGCTGCGCTCAACCATAGGCTGGTTGATACCTGCGCTCAACTCGATGAACCAGTTGTTGCGCCAGTTAGAGAAGTAGTGGCTGGTGTTGTCACATGTGAACTCAGTCACTGTTGTGGCCTCATCCACAAAAACATCCTGTGCGTTTGCGGGAACGGCTACCGCCATTGCTCCTGCAACTGCCATTGCGTAGTAAAGATTCTTAGCTTTCATAAATTATTAATTTTAATTATTGTTTTTCTATGCCAATTTCGTTTTGCGAAATTATACATATTTAACATACAATTCTTTTTCTTTGTTTTAGAATAACCCGTTTTTTTATCAACTTTTTTCACGCCTACCTGCCAACTAACTGACAATCAAGAGATTCAAATTTAATTTTTCTTTCACTTTTTTATCGTTTGTTTCGCTTTTCGCACCTCTTGAACGTGGAATCGTCTTCTTT
>JAIDPP010000095.1 GCA_029062725.1 Muribaculaceae bacterium
GAGATGCACTGTCCCTGTGCCCTGTTCGATACTGTCGAAGGGAGTATCCATCTGGCAGGATGAAGCCACGGCGGCGAAAATACCGACAGCCGTGAAACCGATATATTTCATAGTTTTTTTCATAGCTGTCGAATTATTTTACAGTAAGGATTAATGTTTTAACAGTCTCGCCGTTGGCATCGCCAACTGTCAGTATAAACTTATGTTGACACGGACCTAAAGCCGCCATAAGCGGGAGGAATTTTGTAAGACTGAACTGCAGCGAATGAGAACCCTTCACCTCGACGCCGGGCTCAAGAAGGCCAAGGCCCTCCAGGGGTTCTCTTGAATCGCGGGGATCAATAAGATCAAGTGGTATTTTCAGACCCATGCCCTCTAATTCATCGGCGGTCAACTTTTCAGAATCTATATTGCAAAGGAATTTTGTGAAACCGCTTTCAGCAGAGCTGGTGATGTCAAGGACACAGGTAAGTCCCTCCACAATAATATTCTCCTTTTCAAGATCAATAGGGGCTTGCGCCACGATTGCGGGAGCCTCATCTCCACCGACCGACGGTGTCGGAGGAGTCGGTTCGTCGCCACCGCCAAGATCCTCTTTAGGTCGCTCGGCGTCTCCAAGATCCTCATCCTCGCCTACGACGATATTATTCTCCAGATTAACGGTAGTCACCGATGCATCCACGTTCACCTCCCCCTGAGTCTGACCGGAAAGGTCGTCGTTCTGGGTATGTAGGCGGAATCGAATCTTATAATGGTAACCTTTCTCCACAACATCGAAGGACTTTCTCTCCACCGTCTCCGCTCCCTCCACATCGCCACGGAAAGTGGCTACCAGCGACACGCCGTCGGTATGGTGGAAATAGCCTGCTCGATCCTGTGTGTCGATATTAAACTGCAATCCTGCATTGTCGCCGACCTTAACCTCCACGTAAGAATCCGCCGACATGGCGGCCGCAAGTTTGGAATCGAACTCCACGGAAACCTTCACGTTCTGTAAACGGCAGATGATAGGATCTATATCGGTGTTGATGTTATCCTTCCGGATATCGAAATAATCCGATTCTCCCAGGAAATAGGGAGATTCCCAATCGGCTGCTACATCCACACCCTTGGTGGCAGTCACTGTGTAGCTGCCGACCGGAAGGGTCACGATCTCCGGCATTTCGCTATACACGAAGCTTTTCTCCGGAGCTACGGAATTATTGCGGAAGAAAAGGATTTTGAAATCATCAAACTCTCCGGCCCGGGTTGCGGCGGGGGCATTGCTGACTACCTCCGAATCATCCCGGAGATCAAAGAGCAGCGACTGTTTGGTAAAGGAGCCGTTACCCTCGTCTGTCTGGTAATCGAAACCCATCTCGCTGCATCCTGCGCAGAGCAGCAGCGAGCCTAAAGAAGCTATTTTATATATTGTCTTCATATTATCTTTTAATCGTTTCAGATTGGTTCCCTTTATTTTCTTTTGGCTACCTTTTTTACACCTTTTCGCTTCGCACGGTCAGCGGAATTGTCAGAATATCCGAGCTTCACGTTGTCGATTGTCAGCATGGAGCCTTTGGCTACGGAATGATAAGTGTTGGCGTCAAGCCTGCGCTTATCCTTATTGGTAAAGTTGTTCCATTCGATACCGGCCTCCTTCAGCTCAGTCCCTGTCGGTATTATCACCTTTGGAGTTACTCCGCGTTTAGTGGAACGGAAACAGAGTTCGAGACGGGCCGCCTTCTTTCCGAATGGATAACCCTCTATATTTATCTGCGCCTTTCCGTTAGTAGTGGCAGAAACAGGATAGACGGACGATGCAATCTCATTACCTGTCGCATCCAATACCCTGATATACGCTTCTCCCTGCTCATTTCCAACAGGAGTATATTTGTAATCGAACGACAGGGATGAAGGACGTGTTTTCCATTCGATACCGTCCACACGTTTCTCATTACCGTCAAAAGTATATGAGCCTAAGAACAACTCACCTGAAGCTTTCACGAGGTCGCCGTCAGCAGGAACATTCTCACAATAATATTTGGTATTGCCACTGCCTCCTGAAGTGGCCGGTGTCTTTCCATCATGATTATAACCAACCGATTCAATGACAACCTCACCATTCTCGCTATAAGTGGATGGAACCATGAACCATGTATTCTTGTTCTTTGAATCTTTCCAGCAGGTAAGATCATTGACACTCGCCCAGCCGGATGGAGTGGAGCGAACTATGGAAGAAGTATTGGCATAGGTTACAGGCGAAACCTTCCATTGGCCTCCGACTTGGATATTAGAGTAATTGAGTGTTTCCGAAACAGTGCTGAAATCACCGTTTGAGATGTCAGACGTCGGTTCCGTAGTGAAGGCAGCTATCTTCTTATGCGGATTCTGTGTGAACGACAGGCACGACTCAAAGCCATCGTATGAAGTAGCGGGAGTAATACCCTGGCTCAGCATGTATATCCCTTCCTGCTCACTCACCTTCACCAGATTCGGATATTCAGTGTTGTTAGCGTCAGTGAGTTTGAAATTGTCGGCCACAACCTTCAGTCTGGAGGGGTCGGCCGGAATGATTTTGAAATATACCTTGTTGGCGAAAGCGTCGGTCTCCACAGTGTATTCCGGGAATACCACCGCGTTATCGGTCACCGAAGCCTTCTCCACATCCGATGAGCCGTAGAATACGCGCACCCTTGTCTCTGTGGATTCAGGAGCAGGGATAATCAGTTTATAAGTATAGATATATTCGCCATCGGCGCGAGTCGCGCGTGCAGCGTCGGAGACAACCCGGGCCTCTTGCCAGTTATCCTTTGAATCAAGAGCCTCGAAACGTAACTTATCCGCTGAGAGCTGCTGGTTGGAAGTTACCTTCACAGTCATCTTGTCAGACATATATTCGGCATGATCCACAATCTCCATTGCGAGGCGCACATTCTTGATCGTCACCTCGAAAGTCACCTCGTTGCTGACGATACCGCGTTTATCCACGGCGTCGAGTTTCACGGAGTAGGAACCCTCGGGAAGAGAAGTGAGGAATCTGCCGAACTTCACCACGCCCATTTGATCGGGATTGTTGAAGAATCCTATCGCCTCGATGCCGAGTTCCTCAAGTTCATGTTGCACTGAAGCATCGGCGCCGACAAGCTGGAATTTCCGCACGTCGCCGGCCGACTTTACGGAAAGGTTGAGGGACTTCATCCCCCCGTAGGCAAGGAGATTCACCCGGGGATCGTTTGTCAACGCGAAACCCTCGAACTCCTCATATTTCATATCGGCAGGAAATTCCTCTGTCACCAATGCCGGGGCTGGTGCGGAGAACAGTTCGTCGCCAAGGGGAATCTCTATAAATTCATTCTCCACCTCCTCAGTGATCTGCACGTCGAGAAGAGCCTCACCCGACTCGGCCTGTTCCTTTACGCCCATCGTCACGATGTAATGATGCTGTGGACGAGCCGTGAAGCTATATGGGGCAACCGTCACCTGATCGCCCTGCGTGTTGGTAAGGGTGAGACGAAGGTCGATTCTGCCGGGCTGCATATAAGCGGGGCGATCTTCCGAGCGGGCGAACGCGACGTCGGC
>JAIDPP010000096.1 GCA_029062725.1 Muribaculaceae bacterium
GGCGCGCTCGTTGCAGGTGCTAAATATAAAGGGGAATTTGAGGAGCGTCTGAAAGCAATCGTTAACGAGGTGACTCAGAGCGACGGAGAAATCATCCTCTTTATTGATGAGATTCATACCCTTGTAGGAGCAGGTAAGGGAGAAGGCGCTATGGATGCCGCCAATATCCTTAAGCCGGCTTTGGCTCGAGGTGAACTTCGTTCGATCGGCGCGACCACTCTCGATGAGTTCCAGAAATATTTCGAGAAAGACAAGGCTCTTGAGCGCCGTTTCCAAAAGGTGATGGTTGACGAACCTGACGAGATGTCGGCAATTTCCATTCTCCGAGGGCTGAAGGAGCGTTATGAAAACCACCATAAGGTGCGCATCATGGATGAGGCGATAATCGCGGCCGTTCAGTTGAGTGTGCGCTACATCACTGACCGCTTCCTTCCTGACAAGGCTATCGACCTTGTGGATGAGGCCGCTTCCAAGCTGCGGCTTGAGATGGATTCGCAGCCGCAGGCGCTTGATGAGGCTTCCCGTAAGATCAAGCAGCTCGAGATTGAGCGCGAAGCAATAAAGAGGGAAAACGATACCTACAAACTCAAGGAGATTGACGAAGATCTCGCAAACCTCCGCGATACCGAAAAATCTCTTCGCGCCAAATGGCAGGCTGAGAAGACGGAGATCAATAAGATACAGCAGAACAAAATCGATATCGAGCAGCTCAATTATGAGGCAGAACGTGCGGAGCGCGAAGGCGATTACGCAAAGGTTGCAGAAATCCGTTACTCTAAGATAAAGCAGAAGGAGGATGAAAATAAGGCTATCCAGAAAAAACTCCGTGAGCTTCAGGGCGAAGGTGCAATGATCAAGGAGGAGGTTGATGCAGAGGATATCGCCGAAGTAGTGAGCCGCTGGACGGGAATCCCCGTGAAAAAGATGGCACAGAGCGAAAAGGAGAAACTTCTCCATCTTGAGGAGGAGCTCCATAAGCGTGTCGTAGGTCAGGAGGATGCCATTCGCGCCGTTTCCGATGCAGTGCGCCGTTCACGTGCCGGTCTTAACGATCCTCGCCGTCCTATAGGCTCCTTCATCTTCCTCGGTACGACCGGTGTCGGTAAGACAGAGTTGGCAAAGGCTCTCGCCGAATATCTCTTCGATGATGAGGATATGATGACCCGTATCGATATGTCGGAATACATGGAGAAACATTCAGTTTCCCGACTTGTCGGAGCGCCTCCGGGATACGTCGGTTATGACGAGGGAGGCCAGTTGACCGAGGCTGTTCGCCGCAAGCCTTACTCAGTGGTTCTTTTCGATGAGATCGAGAAGGCTAACCCGGATGTATTCAACATCCTTCTTCAGGTGCTTGATGATGGACGTCTGACAGATAACAAGGGACGTTTCATTAACTTCAAGAACACTATCATAATTATGACCTCCAATATGGGTTCCGACATCATACG
>JAIDPP010000097.1 GCA_029062725.1 Muribaculaceae bacterium
ACCTTACGCTTTATCTCATTCTCCTCCTGAGTGGTGAAGTTGGATTTCCCTAAAACTTCTCGTTCCAGGTATCGATCACCTTATATGATCCTCTGTCGGTAGATTCACGGATCTCGACAATCTCTGGGGGAAGATATACGAAGAGCGTGTCGCCGCGCCATTCGTCGCGCGTCTGCTCGAGATCAAAGGAGATCGTGCCGTTAAGGGTGGTACGCGCGAAGATATGCCGCGTGCCGATATTGGCCTTGATAGGGACGTCCTCATAGATCTCCACCGAACAGAGGCGAACCATCGGACGCACATCGACTATCTTCGCCGGCTCAAGTTCCGCCACCGGCATCTCGCGGTCAGTCTTCTTCCACCATATCACAGCGGCTATTATTCCGCCGACAGCTAATAGCAGGACGCTCCATTTTAGCAACCTTACAATTTTCATGATATATGCGCCTTTTATTTGAAAGTGATTTCCGCCGCCAGCCCCTGCTCGGCGGCCAAAGCAGTGAAATAGGAATTGGCTTTGTCACGCGCCGACAGACGCAGACGGTCGCGGAAACCGGACCGCTCCTCCACCTCCCGTTTCAAAGCCTCGTTCATGGCCTCCTTCACGCGCGCCCGCTCTTCGGCGCTGATATCGCTGCGTAATCCCGTGACGCGGTAATGGTCCTCACGTACCTCTACATCGCGTCCGGCAAACTCGGTGCGCACCGGCGGAAGCTGAATACGCATCACCTTCGCGGCCGTATCGACCTGCACATCCTCGGGACGAAGCTCCGAAAGGTCGATATAGGCGCGAAGATAGGTGTTGTAGGAGTAAGCACCCTTGCGCGTCCCGATCTTGAACATATTCACCAACGCCCCGACGGTCTGACGACCCCCCTTCGCTTGATCGAGCTTGAGGTCCTGAAGGGTCGCCATCTTATTGATCGACATCTCCGAAAGGACAAGCTTATCGGCCGACCTGACAAGAGAATAATAGTCAACGGCAGGAGGTGTCTCAGGAGCGGCATCCTCTCCCCTCCCGCAACTCCCGGCAAATAGAAGCGCGGCAATGAAAACCGCAGTTCCCGGACGCAACGCGCGATGAAGCATTCGTTTCAACCTTTTCATATTCATTACGTTTAATGCTTTAAAGCGATAGTGATTGTAAAAAATGTAAGCGAGGAAGGCTTTCAGCCTGTTTTTCCCTCTTCGTTTAGACCTTTCCGGAAGCATTTAGTTTAAGACTCCATTCCCAAAAATGTAAGGCTCCATTCCCAAAAATGTAAACTCAGGAGCCATGTATTTGGCTAATCTCACCTCCATATTTTGAGGGGCCGGATTCAAGAGGATTTGCCTATATTGCGACATTTTATTAAATTTGCAATTATTTGCTTTTGAAACATCGGAATCCCTGCAAAGGATCTCCTGAAAGAAAAAAGAGATGTAATGGAGCCCATAATAGAAAAAGTCGATCCCGAACTGATATTACAGGAACTTACCCCCGACCGTCTGTTGCGTCGCACCAACAAGGGCGACAATGAGATCTACGTGGTAGATGCGCACAATGCGCCAAATACAATGCGTGAGATCGGACGCCTGCGCGAGATCGCTTTCCGCGACGGCGGAGGCGGCACGGGGAAGGAATGCGACATCGACGAGTTCGACACTATGGACCGCCCTTGCCGCCAGATGATCGTATGGAATCCACAGGCCAAGGAGATTATCGGGGGCTACCGCTTCCTTCTTGGAGAGGATATGGAAATTATCGACGGCGTACCGCATATCGCTGTCTCCCACATGTTCCGCTTCACCGATAAATTCATCAGGGAATATCTTCCGAAGACCATCGAACTGGGGCGCTCTTTCGTCACTCTTGAATACCAGACCACCAAAGCGGGTCCGAAAGCAATCTATGCCCTCGATAACCTCTGGGACGGCCTGGGCGCCCTGACAGTGAAATATCCCCAGATCGAATATCTCTTCGGCAAATTCACGATGTATCCGAGCTACGGCGAACAGTCGCGCGATCTTCTTCTCGGATTCCTCCACAAGCACTTTCCGGATCCCGACCGGCTTGTAGAGCCGATCGATCCGCTGCCCACCAGAGCCAACGATCCGGCGGTGCAGGCTCTCTTCACCGGCACTAATTTCAAGGAAGACCTCCGCATCCTCAACCATAAGATACGCGAAGAGGGGAAAAACATTCCTCCTTTGGTCAACGCCTACATGGCCCTCTCCCCCACTATGCGGCTCTTCGGCACGGCCATAAACCATGAATTCGGAGAAGTGGAGGAGACCGGTATCTTCTTCCGTCTGTCGGAGATATAC
>JAIDPP010000098.1 GCA_029062725.1 Muribaculaceae bacterium
CCGCGACTTCACCGATGCTCGCAAGCTAAGCGGAAAAGTGCCGGAGAAATTCCTCTATATCAGTTCGCTCTCAGCCATGGGGCCTAAAGATGAACGTGGCTACTCACCCATTACCGAGGAGATGATCCCCACTCCAAACACCCGCTACGGGTCATCCAAGCTGAAAGCCGAGATATGTCTCCAGTCAACGGGAATTCCTTTCATCATCTTCCGTGCCACGGGGATCTACGGTCCGCGCGACCGGGATTATTTCCTGATGTTCGAGTCGGTGGCGAAAGGTTTTGACTTCTCGGTCGGCTTCCGGCGTCAGCTTCTGACCTTCATCTATGTCGAGGATCTTGCGCGCGCCATCTACGACGCTCTTGAGAAAGCTCCTGTCGGAGAGATCTACAATATATCCGAACCCCGGGCCTATACTCAGGCTGAGTTCCGCCGCATCTGCGCCCGGGAGATAGGAAAGAAGGTGGTCATTCCGGTACGCGTCCCGGTGTGGGGACTTTGGGCTGTCAGCCGTGTGGCTGAGATGATAGGCACTCTTCGCCTGAAGCCTTCGACGCTCAACAGCGACAAATACCGCATAATGAAGCAACGCAACTGGAACACGGATATCTCCAAGGCTCAGAAAGACTTCGGATTCGCTCCGCAGATCAGTCTGGAGGAGGGTGTGAAGCGAAGCGTGGAATGGTACCGCCGCGAGGGATGGATGAAATGAACGCGGGAAAAAAGAGAAGAATAAAGATAGCGATAATGTAGATGAATACGGATTCGATACAGACGCCCTGGATCAACGCGGCCGGACTTCCCGTCCCCCCCGCACTTGCCGACTCCATTCCCGGAGACTCGGTGCCGGAGCCTGTATATGGACTCCTGATAAAGAATCCGGTGGTAAGGGAGGAGAATCCCGTTACGGATATCACCTCCGACGGCATGTCGTGGGTATGGCTTTTCCTGATATCCCTCTTCTGCATAGTCGCGCTCAAATTCAAGAACAACTCGCGCTATCTGAAAGCCGTGGTCAGTGATCTTACGGAGGTGCGTGTCAGGCAGAACGCCTTTGACGAGACCGTCAAGGAGACGTCGTTCCTGATTCTTCTCAACGTGCTTTGGGTCTGCAGTTGCGGGATCCTGCTCTGGAATACCATTCTCCAGACCGTCCCGAACAATATTTTCAACAGCTTCGGCATTCCGGACCGTCCGGCAGCCGGGATAGGGATATGCACCGGCGTCATGGCTGTCTATGGGCTTATGATGTGTCTGGGTTACTGGATAATCGGAATGGTATTTACCGACCGTGCCCGTGCCCGCCTCTGGGTGAAGGGAGCGGCCGCCTCGCAGGGGCTGGAGGTGATTCTTCTGCTTCCGATCGCGGCCTTGACGCTGAACTATGCACCCTGGACCCTCGGGCTGCTCGAGACAGCCGCCGGAGTGTTCGTTTTAGGGAAAATTATATTTATTTATAAAGGATTTCGTATTTTTTTCAACCAAATATCGTCGTGGATGCTATTTTTGTACTACCTTTGCAGTGTAGAAATAGTTCCATTGATACTTACCTACTTTGCGGCGCTGCAACTCTGCTCGATGCTGCTCTGAAAGGGGAGCGTCGAAGCAGGTGAAAAAGGCAGTAGGCGTCAGAAAACAATCAGGCATGAAAGTAAAGAAGATATTAGTATCCCAGCCTCAGCCCTCCTCAGAAAAATCGCCCTATTTCGACATCTGCGAGAAATACGGTGTAGAAATGGTGTTCCGTCCCTTCATTAAAGTGGAAGGACTGACTGCCAAGGAGTTCAGACAGTCGAAAATAAACCTGTCGGATTACACTGCGATCATATTCACCAGCCGCACGGCCGTTGACCATTTCTTCAGGCTTTGCGAAGAGATGCGGGTGAAAGTGCCCGATACGATGCGTTATTTCTGCACTACGGAATCAATCGCGGTCTATCTTCAGAAATATATCGTCTATCGCAAGCGCAAGCTAGCTCTCGGCAAGACCGGCAAGCTCAATGACGAGCAGCTGATGGCGGCGATGGTCAAGAACGGGAAGGAGAAATTCCTCTTCCCCATCTCGGATGTGCATAAAGACGACATAAAGACTCTCAGCGACAAAGGACTTGACGTTACGAAGGCCGTGATGTACCGCACGGTGAGCAACGACTTCCAGCCCGGCGAGAATCTCGACTACGATATGCTCGTATTCTTCAGTCCGGCGGGAATCGCCAGTCTTAAGAAAAATTTTCCCGATTTCGATCAGGATAAGGAGGAAATATTCATAGCGACTTTCGGCTCTACAACGGCCAAGGCCGTAGAGGATGCGGGTCTGCGCCTCGATGTTCAGGCACCTACTCCGAAACACCGCTCGATGCCCGATGCCATAGAGGCTTTCCTTGCAGAGAACAATAAAGAGTGATGAAAACCTTCGATGACAATATGCTGAGCCGTCTCTATCTTAAAGACACGGCATTCAAAGACCTGATGCAGCGCCGGATCTTTAATGTGCTGCTGATCGCCACACCCTACGATGCGTTCATGCTCGAGGAAGACGGACGCGTTGACGAGCAGGTCTATTTCGAATATGTAGGGCTCAACCTCTCCTCCCCGCCGCGTTTTACGATGGTTGCCAATTACGAAGAGGCGCGCGAGGCTCTTGCCTCCAAACCGTTCGACCTGATCATAGCGATGCCCGGAGTAGATATCAGCGAGACTTTCCGGGAGGCTGTGGAGATCGACAGGCTCTATCCCGACATCCCGTTCGTGGTGCTCACCCCATTCTCGAAGGAGGTGAGGCGCAAGATCGCCAACGAGGATATGCGCGGGGTGGATTATGTGTTCTCATGGCTTGGCAATGTCGATCTGATCCTTGCGATCATCAAGCTCATAGAAGACCGGATGAACGCCGATAATGACATCAACGAGGTCGGTGTGCAGGCCATCCTCCTTGTGGAGGACTCCATCCGCTTCTATTCCTCCATTCTTCCGAACCTCTTCAAGTTCCTTCTCAAGCAGTCGAAACGCTTCGCTACCGAGGCCCTCAACGAGCATGAGCAGATGATGCGCATGCGCGGCCGCTCCAAGGTGTTGCTGGCGCGCGATTACGAGGAGGCTATGGCGATCGTGGATAAATATGGCGACAACCTTTTAGGCGTCATCACCGATTCACGTTTCCCAAAGGATGGGGAGAAGGATCCCCACGCCGGAATGAAGCTCTGCGAGGAGATACATAAGAAATATCCCTATATGCCGGTTATCATGGAGAGCCAGGAGAGCGAGAACCGATATCCGGCCGAAGCCGCGGGCTATACCTTCATAGATAAGAATTCAAAGACACTGGCGCTCGACCTCCGGGAGGCCGTGACGAAGAAATTCGGTTTCGGCGACTTCATTGTCCGTGATCCGGAGAGCGGTAATGAGCTTATGCGTATCCGCAATCTCAAGGACCTCCAGAAGAATATCGACCGTATCCCCCCGGGGGCTCTCTATTATTACTGCGGCAACAACAGCATCTCGCGGTGGCTTTATTCGCGCGCCCTCTTCCCGATAGCCAACTTGCTGAAAAATTTCAAGTTCAACGATCTTGAGGAAGCCACCAGAGTAAGGAAACTCATATTCGAGGCCATCGTGAAATACCGCCGGATGAAAAACCGCGGTGTCGTGGCAGTGTTCGACAAGGATCTTTATGACAACTACAGTAACTTCGCCCGTATCGGGGAAGGATCGCTGGGAGGAAAGGGACGCGGTCTGGCCTTTATAGATTCGATAATCAAGCGTCATCCTGTGTGTGACGATTTCGACGGTGTGCAGATCACTATTCCGCATACGGTGGTGGTATGCACGGATATCTTCGATGAGTTCATGGATTCCAACAACCTTTACCCAATGGCTCTCTCTGATGCTCCCGATGAGGAGATCCTGAGACATTTCCTCCAGGCCGAACTTCCCGAGGAGGTGGTGTCGGATCTTATGGCGTTTTTCGAGGTAGTGAAGCGTCCGTTGGCAGTCAGGAGCAGTTCGTTGCTCGAGGATTCGCATTACCAGCCGTTTGCCGGTATCTATTCCACCTATATGATACCATATCTGGAGGATGAAGCAGAGCGCCGGCGCATCATCTGCGATGCTGTGAAAGGGGTCTATGCCTCCGTGTTCTTCAAGGATTCCAAGGCATATATGAATGCCACCAGCAACGTCATCGATCAGGAGAAGATGGCGGTGATCCTCCAGGAAGTGGCGGGAGAATATCATGACGGGTTCTATTATCCGAGTTTCTCGGGTGTGGGTCGCTCGCTGAACTATTATCCGGTCAACGATGAGAAATCGGAGGAAGGTGTAGTGGAGGTAGCGGTAGGACTTGGCAAATATATTGTCGATGGCGGTCTCTCGTTGCGTTTCTCTCCCAAGCATCCTACCCAGATCATCCAGACTTCGACCGTGGAGACGGCATTGCGCGACACGCAGCGTAATCTCTTCGCGCTCCCATCGACCGTAGGCGATGATTACGAGTTTAAGGTTGACGACAGTTTCAATATCGTCAAGCTCCCCGTGGCTGACGCCGTGAAGACGGGATCGCTGAAATACCTTGTCTCCACTTTCGACCTTTACGACGGGCTTATACGCGACAGCGATACCGGCAAGGGACGCAAGCTCGTGACCTTCGCGAATGTTCTCAAGCATGGAGTCTTCCCTCTGGCCGAGATTCTCGATTTCATGCTCTCCACGGGACAGTATGAGATGGGGCGTCCGGTGGAGATAGAATTTGCCGGAAATATCAATCCCGTAAAGGATAAGAAAGGCTCGAAGGGAACGGTCTATTGGCTTCAGATCCGTCCGATTGTGGATAAGAAGGAGATGCTTGACGATAAGATCATGGATATTCCCGACGAGAAGCTCCTTCTGCGTTCCGACACAGCACTTGGCCACGGCATCATGGATAATGTCAGGACAGTGGTCTATGTCAAACCGGAGAATTTTAATTCGGCGCATAATCCGGAGGTGGCTCAGGAGATAGAGAAAATCAACGCTGAGATGGTTGCCGCCGGCGAGCCTTACGTGCTTATAGGTCCTGGCCGCTGGGGCTCCTCGGATTCGGCCTTGGGTGTTCCTGTGAAATGGCCTCAGATCTCGGGGGCGCGCCTGATAGTGGAAACGGCATTGCCGGGTTACCGCATAGAGCCGTCGCAGGGAACCCACTTTTTCCAGAACCTTACAAGTTTCGGAGTCGGCTATTTCACTGTGGATCCCGCAGGAGGAAACGGATATATCGACACCGATTACCTATCGTCGCTTCCCGCCGACAAGGAGTCGGAGAGGGTGAAGGTGATAAGATTCCCCGAACCTCTGATGATAGCCATCAACGGCCGTAAATCCAAAGGAATCGTAGGAAAGAATTGAGCCTGCGCTCTAAGGCTCCATCCACTAAAATTTCTTAATGTCAGGGCGGCGGATTTTTAGGGTATTTTCTTTTATCTTTGAAGGA
>JAIDPP010000099.1 GCA_029062725.1 Muribaculaceae bacterium
GATTCCGGGAAACGGGAGCCGCTATGGAAAAACTGTCGTTGGGAGGCCCGTTGGATTTTATCTCCCCTTACCGTCTGGCACGCCTTATGGATGCACAACCGGAGGAAAAGATCGTGATTCATGTGCATAATTTCAAAGATGCCCGAATAGCGGGGATAGCCAAACGTCTGTGCAAACGCAAGGATATACGTCTGGTCTGTACACGCCACCTGGTAAGGAACGGTAAGCGCGGAGCAATATGGAAAAGAATCTATGAAGCCATTGACCGGCTAATTTTTGTCTCTGACGTGGCGCGCCGGAACTTTCTCTCCACAAACCCTCCCGTCGTCAAAGACCGTATCTGTGTAGTTCACAATAGTATCGTTATTCCAAAAACTTATGCCGGTTACATGCCTGCGGCGCGCGAAGATAAGGAGCCCCCGGTTATCCTCTATTGTGGGCGTATAGACCCGGAAAAGGGGATTGAGCTGCTTATGGAAGCCTTGGGAGAGCTTAGGCAGAGGGATTGGAAGCTGCGAATTGTAGGCACGGGAAATCCGGTCTATACCGCCTCGCTCCGCAGGAGAGCCGAGCAAGCAGGAATCTCCGACAGAATAGAATGGGCAGGATTCAGGGAAAATGTTTATGAGGAAATCCGAAAGGCGGATATTTGTGTCGCGCCCTCAATTGTCAAGGAATCATTCGGCCTCAATATTATCGAATTTATGTCGCAGGGGAGGCCCACGGTCACTACCGACAACGGCGCGCAGCCTGAGATCATCACCGATGGCTATGACGGCATGCTCGTGCCTCCCGCCGATCCGCAAGCCATCGCCCGCACATTGGAGCTCCTGATGAAAGATGACGTATTACGCTCGAAAATAGGAAGAAACGCAGCCGCCACTTTCTCCAATCGGTTTAGCTATGACCGTTTCTTCACTCGGATTCTGAACATATATAAGGAGCTGTAATCTTTCCGGAGCTGTCCGGGCCTTACCGGAGCTGCCTGAATTTCATAGGAATCCATTTCAGAAGATGGCCTAAATGCCGTAGTGAAAATCCTCTGCCCAAAAAATCACGTTCCAACCGCCGGGAATAGATTCCAAGTTTAGCCATTCTTCTGAGCGTGCGAAATGACACGCGCTCCCCCTCCTTCCTCATCTGTCGCCCGCTTATATCCAATCCCACGACTTTTCTCGGGAGAAGCGCTTTCCATTTGGAGGAGTAGAGGTCCATCGTCGCCTCGAGCCATTTGCGGTCATAGGTGCCGGAAGAGTCGTGACGTATCCTCACCCGATTGCTTACATAATGATGAAACTCCGACCCCATGCCCAATGTGAAATCAATGTCATAGCAATGGAAACCCTTGAGATGCCGCTCATCGAAGGGATTGCTCTCCCATACCTCCCGCCTGACGAACATAGCGAAACCGTCAAGCGTCACAACCTCCGTGAAATCCAACTCCGCCTCCATATTCACCCGACAGACTGTTCCCCTCTCTATGAGGTTCACCCGGTTGTATTCCTGACTTTGTGCCCACCCTGCGGGGGCCGAGGCCATAATTACCGCTCCCGCGAAGCCTATAACTCCGCAGTCGGGACGCGCGAGTTGCGGAGAGATCTCCCGATACCAGTCGCGGCTCACGAATCCGGCATCCTCATGAATGAAAAGAAGATTATCGTAACAAGTATTTCCGGCAAGCATATTATATACTTTTGCCAAGGGAATACCCTCATAGTTATCATGAATCAATATCTCATAATTGACTCCCTCCCCGATAGTGGCTGCGATATTCTCCTTCAATGTCTCGGACTTTTCCGGATCAACGCTGCATACGATTACACTCAATCCCGACATCTTTTCTTCTTCCTTCATCCTCACTTTCTATCTGGCCGTTGTTTTCTTATGATTCCAGAGAGACTAAAACAAATATTTTCACTTCGCAGTAAGCCCGTCGTGAAGCATCCGCCGCATATATTGCTGGATGAGAGCCTTCAGTTCGAGTTCCATCTTACGCTCCGTAGCCGGGTCGCTCCCAAGGAGATTTCGCTCCATCTTATGGTCGCCGATACGGTAGAGACCTACTGACTTTCTTCCGTCAAACTGGAGCACATACCCATACTTCACATACTGATAAAGGCCGGCGTAATTCACAGCCCAGCTCTCCTCGGGAGGAGTATGGAAAAGGTCTTTTCCGAAAGCCACGTAATCCTGCGTCGCGCCCGTCAGCCCAAGTACGGTCGGCATGATGTCGGTCTGCTGGGCGATTCCCGGCTGACGTCCTCGCGGCAGGCGCCCGGAGGGATCAAAGATAATCACCGGGCCGTAGAAGGTGGAGATCGTCGAACGGTATTCATCGAAACAACGTTCGTTGGTATGGTCGTTGGTGATGACGAATATCGTGTTGTCATACCATTTCTGAAGTTTGGCCGTGGCGAAAAACTCCCGCAGTGCGTTATCGGTATATCCTATGGTCTGATGGATAGGAGCGGTGCCTTTGGGAAATTTCCCATCATATTCTTTCGGCACATGGAAAGGATGATGGCTCGACAGAGTGAATACAGCTCCCATGAAAGGTTCGGGAAACTCTGAGAGTTTCCGCGCGTAATACTGTAGGAACGGTCCGTCCCATATCCCCCAGTAACCGTCGAAATATTCCCCGGGCTTCTCATCCGTCTCACTTTCATAATCCTCACGTCCGAAATAATTACTGAAACCGATACTCCGCGCTATTCCGTCGAATCCCATGGAGCCGATCCTCGCCCCGTGGAAGAAGGCTGTGTAATATCCGGCATCGCCCAGCACGCGCGGAAGACCTCTAAGCTCATTCATCGCGCCTGAGGTCAGCACGAAGGGTTTTACGAACGACGGGATTCCGGCGAGAACACTTGGAATCCCCTCGATGCTCTTCCGTCCGTTGTCGAGCATCATGTCCCATGTGGCCGACACGCTGACAAGGGAATCAAGGAAAGGCGCGTAACCCTTATACCCCTCGCCTAATATATCTTTATTCAACGAACCGATATATTCCCTTCCGAAACTCTCAAGAATGAATACCACAACATTCTTCGGGCGACCCGTCAGGGAATCTGTGATGAGCGTTCCCGAAGCCTTATGTTCCGGAGAATAAAGAGTCTTCATTTCCGCTTCCTCCATATATTGAGGGTCGGCGAAAGGGGAGGCGCCTATCGTGCGTATCATCGTAAAAGGAGTGTTGAGCACCAAGGCGGCTTCGTATGGCTGCCGGATGTAGCGGTTGGCGTTGGAAACTGCGACCGGACGTATGTCCCGGTGCCTCCACCCTCCGAAAGGAGCTGTCGCTATGAGTATCACTCCCGCGCCCAATGCCATGCACCCGGCCAACCGACGGCGGAAGCTTATCTTTCTCTCTTTCCCGAGCAGAAGCCATGCCGCATACAGAGCGACCCCTCCCGCCACATACTGCCACCAATGGTTGAGGAAGCCACCGCGGATAGCGCTGACCGTCGTGATCCCACCCACGATAAGCCCTAAGAGGGAAAGGAGGTAGTAGCGTCCCTTGCCGCGGATATTGGCTCCCGGATGAGGGGTGGAATAGAGCCGCGCGAGTCCCCAGACGAGCAGGATGCAGAAGATGGCGAGATACCAATGACGCACCATCTCAACCCCGATGATCTTCAACATATTGTCATCACCCCCAAATTCAGCGAATACGTCCCAGGTCGTGCGACGCAGGGTATAGCTGAAATAGATAGAATCGGCAAGATTGGCGATGATTCCGACGCTGTTGATGATGATGAAAAACCATTTGCAAACCCTGTAGTATCCCGGACGCTCCTTCCAATGAAGAGGGAAGAGCATGAGCAGGATATAGAGGGCGTTGAGATAGAAGATACCGGGGGTATCGAAAACCGGTCCCGCGGTTAGCAATGTCCATAGATTGCCCTCCTTCACCGTTTCTCCGAAATAGCTGAAGTTCTCGGCCAGAAATTCAAGCCGGAGCAAGGTATAGATTACAAACAGAAGGAGGATATTCAGACACGTCGCTATCAGTGGAGAGATAACCGATCTCTCCAGACCCGTTTTCCCGATTATCCCGCAACCGTACCTCCCCGGATCTTTTTGATTTCTTCTCATTGATGACGTTATTTTTATAATCCTCCTCCGGAAAGCATCAGGTAGCGTTCGGCAACAAGATAGGAGATGATACTCTCCCTCTTCTTATCCTCAAACTGCCTCGCCCATTCCTTCGAAGCCTCCGAGATCTGCTTGGCCTCGTCGGGATGGGAGTTATAATAGGCGATCTGTTCCTCGGCATCTGAGAAGTCGTCGGCGATCTCGATATAGTGGATGCCGGGTATCAGGGCACCATGCATGAGCCACCCCTCCGCCGTAGGACGCGGCATGACCGGGATACAGTTGCTGGCCATAATCCACTGCAGCGCCGACGCCACGTCATATCCCTCCAAGGCAAGGACATACTTATAGGAGAAATGCTCCTCGATCTTCATGGGAGACGTGTGCCATGCGCTCTTATTGTGGCGCGACGTATCGCCTAAGTCGAAGAGCGGATGGCCGTGCCATCGTTCCAGAAAGCGACGTCTGTTATCCTTGGCATCCACATCTCCCCGGAAGATGAGCATGCCGCGCTTGTCTTCAAATGGAATCGGATCTTCCACTTTCAGGAAATGCCTCCGCCGGTCGAGATTCATCAAGGCCACATTTCCCGCCTTCTCGTCAAGCCGGCGCGCTTTCCCGAACACCACGCTCCCGGGATTATCCAGAGTGTCGCCGTTGATATATTCTATCTTCCTGCGCCCGGCGAATGAGCGGAGATAACGCATCAGGTCATACCAATAGACGCTGTGGCTGCCGCGCAACCGCTGACGGTCGATCCGTTTGGCACCCGGTCCCGGAGAGAAGGGGTAACGGAGGGGGAAATAATAGTCAACCCGACTTTCGATCTGCGCCGCGTCAGGACGCTGGCGCCATCCCCGGAGACAGAGCCGGCGCTGGATGCGTCTGATAAATCCCGGCAAAAACATGGCACGCCACAGAGCGGCCAGATTATAGAAGAATATCCATTGTTTTCCTGCTCTTGCACGTGCCATATTATCTCTCTTTCAACCTTCCGGATTTTTATTGCATAAAACCTCTGATTTATTATCCTCGAGCCGTTATCCGACCTGCGCGCCCGGCTGCACCGGTCCTGTCGGGCCGACCACCGTCAGCGTGCCGTCGGGATTGACCGCGCTCATTATCATACCCTGACTCTCGATTCCCATCATCTTGCGAGGAGCGAAGTTGGCTATGAAGCATATCTCCTTGCCAACCAACACCGAGGGGTCGGCATAGCTCTGGGCGATCCCGCTAAGGATGGTGCGTGTTCCCATCCCGTCCTCGATAAGGAACTGAAGAAGTTTCTTTGATTTCTTTACTTTAGAACATTCCAGCACTTTGCCTACGCGGATGTCGATCTTCTCGAAAGTGTCGACC